>JACPOE010000033.1 GCA_016185105.1 Bdellovibrio sp. | reverse complement strand
TCAAAGGCTGGAGAGGAGGGGACTCTCTCCCATGGTGGGTTCCGGGCTGATGACCTTTGGAATTACCGTAGTTCTATTGCTTCCAACCTCGCTTTTGATTTTTTTCGCGGCCAAGACTGCTTTTTCGGAGCTCCAAGTCTTGAGTAAAGCGCAACCCTCAGGACATGATCTTCTAACGAATATTGTCGACAATCCAAGGGTGCACAGTCTCATCGTCTGGGTGACAGATTTTCTTCCAGTGCAACTGTCGGATCTAGCCGAGGCAGCGCAGGAGTTTGCGCTCAGCTTTGGCAAGAAGATGACTGAAGTTTTTGGGGGTGTCTTAAGTCAACTCCCAGGCATTGGACTCTCTCTGGCGATCGTCGTGGTGAGTATTTACTTTTTCCTTTTGGATGGCAAAAAGGTCGTTCATTTTCTACGTCGGAATTCTTTTTTTGATGAAGAGCAGACGGATGAGATTCTTTCCTCCTTGGAGGGGGTCTGTAGGTCAGTGATTCTAGCTGCGTTGGTGTCGGGAGGGTTACAGGCACTTCTGGAGATTCTGGCATGCTTGGTTACTGGAACTCCAGGCTTGGCTTTGATTGGTTTGCTGGTTTTTACGTCCTCGTTCCTTCCGGTGGTCGGCACTGCGCCGGTAACCTTTGGTGTGGCGATTCAACAATTTTTATTGGGGAGAAAAGGCGCCGGAATAGTTCTCTTAGTGATGGCTGGAGTAATCATGGTCGCTGACAATCTAGTAAGGCCAGCATTCTTAAAAGGCTCAGCGAATCTTCATCCCCTTTTGGCGTTTGTTGCAGCCTTTGGGGGGTTGCAAACGTTGGGTTTTCTGGGGGTCTTTGTGGGTCCCATCTTGGCAAACCTCTTTGTAGTCACAGTACAAATTATTTCGCGTGAGCGCTCTAGTGGCCCTTCTGAAGCTACCCCGTAAGGTCGTCATTGACAGAAGCATCTGGGTTCTGATTGAATTCCTGACATGGCAAAGCAAGCAGGACAAAACAAAATTACGACCAGTAGTACCGCCGAGTATTTTTCAAAGAATCTTCAGCAGGTAGGATTTTCATCGCAAACAAAGGCCACCCTAACAACTCTAAAAGAGGCTGTGGACAATGCTCTAGATGCCTGTGAAGAAGCTCAGATTTTGCCAGACTTGACGGTTTTTATAGAAAAAGTTGGGCCAGGTTCTCTAAAAAATTCGGATCAGATTCGAATTCGAGTTGAGGACAATGGACCCGGTATTGATCCTGAGGATGTTCCAAAAGTTTTCGGAGAGTATTTAGCTTCATCGAAATTTGGGCGTGGGCGGTGCTCTCGAGGCCAGCAAGGTATTGGAATTTCTGCTGCCACAACCTGGGCACAGCTGACCAGTGCGACTGGTGTTCGAGTGATTACAAAAACTAAAGGGATGAGGAAGGCAATTTCTTCCACGGTAGAAGTAGATATTAAGAATAATCGCGGTGTGATGAAAGATCGCGAGAGTCTCGACTGGAACCGGCCCCATGGAACTTCTGTTGAGTTTTTAGTCGATGGTCGAATTCAGCTGAACGGAGAAGCGGGTTTACTAAATTATTTGAGTGGTACCACGCTGGTCAATCCTCACCTCACTTTGAGGTACAAAGTTCCGGACGCTGAAGAGCAGGTTATCGAACGCGTGTCCAAAGAGATTCCAATGGTACCTGAAGCCACGGAGCCTCACCCTCATACAATGAAGTTAGGGGAGTTTATTGCTCATTCTCACCTTTTTGGGCGGGTGAAGACCTCAGCCTGGCTTAAGAAAGGATTTTCCCGAGTTCACGAAGGGGTTTTAAATGATTTGGTGAAAGCGGGCACAGCAAAGTCTTTGTTGGAAAAATCGGTCGATCAACTTTCGGAAACCCAGTTCAAGGAGTTATTTGCTGGGTTGCAAAATCTGAAGTTAATGGCTCCGTCGACTCGTTCTGTGCTTTCAATCGGAGAAGACGGTTTCGCGAAAAGTATCAAACGTCTGGGCGCCGTCGATTTCTTTGCAGTTGTTTCAAGAAAGCCGGCCATTTGTGATTTCAAACCGGTTCAAGTTGAAGTGGCAGTCGCGCGTCTTGAACAGAAGAATGTCGAAGCCGAATCTGCAGTTCAGATTTTGAGGTTTGCAAATCGCGTTCCCTTGCAATTTGATAAAGCTGCCTGCGCTATCGTCCATGCGATCGAGTCCGTGAATTGGCGGGCCTATGGAATTGCTCAACCTAAGGGTGGAATTCCTCAGGGGCCTTATATTGTCGCTGTTAGCGTGGTCTCGCCTTTCATTAAATTTAAGAATGCGTCTAAAGAGACTATTGATGCGTCCGATGAGCTAGTAGAAGAAATTCGGCGCGCTCTGATTCAAGCAGGACAGAAGCTTTCAAAACATATCCGACGGGAAGTCAAAGCCAATGAGTTGGAAGAAAAAATTCGACATATCGAACAGTTTTGTCCCATCTTAGTGGAGGGGCTCTGTCGACTGACGAAGGCTTCGCCCGCGAGAAAAAAGAAAGCTGAAGACGGGCTGGTGAAAATTCTAGGCAGAGATGCACACCTGACCAAACAAGAGCTGGATCAGGCTCATGCGGTTTTGGAAGCTCAAAACGCAGAAGCTGATTCGATGGGAAATACCGCAGAACAAGCCCAGTTGACCGAGAACGCCTAGGAGTGGAGTAGGAAATGAGCCAAGCTAAAGATACCGAAATTCCAAAATTAAGCCGTGAACTTTGTAATCGTCTTCTGACAGATTTAGAAAGAGCTAAGAGGCCTGTCTTATACGCGACTAAATGTTCATTAGATAACTCGATCTACAATCATAAAGTGGGATTTCTCACTCCCGGTCCCAAGAAGGTCGCAACGGAGCTAAACGTGAGCTCGGTCAAGAAAATGTCCGGAGCCATTTTCATGCTAGAGATTTTACTTAGAAATATCGACTCTGGAGCGGTGAATACCAAAAGAGAGCTTTATTATATTAGCAAAGGTGAAATCAAACATAACTCCTCGCTGAAACCGTTGGACTTTGGAGACCAGGAAGAGTCTGACGAAATTATAGATTTTATTTGCGAGATGCTGGAGTGTTACCGCGAAGAATTGAACTGCTATGCGAACGACCGAGGAGGTCAGACCTATTCTCAGCAGCTAGTCGTCACGGAGACTTTGCCAGATGGAGACAAAGCTGTCGTGGATTTGTCAAAGCTCGGTACGACGCCCTTTCAACCCAAAAACCGACCCCAGAACTTGAAACTGAGTGCAAGGAAGAAGATTGATTTTTGTTTAGTGGTGGAATCTGAAGGTACTGCCAATACCTTGGTAGCGAATGGATTTACTAAGAGGCATAATTGTATTTTGATGGGCGCTCAGGGGGTTCCTTCAAATGCGGTTCGAGGCTGGTGTAAGCTAATTCAGGATCAACTCTCAGTTCCGCTCTACTTCTTTGGAGATCTCGACGCCTACACGATGCAAAATATCTACAGAACTTTGAAGGCAGGTTCTGCAGCAAGTCTGATTCGGAATTCAGACTATAGTGCTCCTGATGTCAAATTTTTGGGGGTGCTGCCAGAAGACATCAAAAAATATGATTTGAACGACTACCCTGTGAAAGAAAACGACGCTCAGGAAGTCAGAGCTCTTAAAAAAGCCCAGGATGCGCTTAAAAATGACCCCTTTTTCCAAGATAAAAAGAACAAAGGTCTGACTCAAATTTTGAACTGGCTGATGACGAACAAGAGACGTTGTGAACAGCAGGCGTATTTTACTGTGGATCCAAGGGACCCGACTATGCCTGAAAAAATCATCGTGGATAAAATTAAAAACGGTAGATACGTCTAGTGTCAACGGTTTGACTTGGTTCAACATTTGTTTTGCCGTATTTTAATTAAATATATACAATTTAATTAATAGACTATGGAAGTCCTACTGATTCAGAAAGACCAGCAGGAGCGTGAGCGGTTCGTTTTTTTTATGGAAAGCACCTACGGCTGTGTGCTTCACGAGGCGACACAGCTAGATCATGCGCATGAGCTGATACAGCGCGAGAATCCAAAAATTGATTTGATCATTGTCGTTGGGGCGCTCGGGAACGATGATGAGATGAAAAAGTTTTCTATGGAGACTAGCTCCATCCCTTCGATTTATATCCTGGATGATGCGCTCCGCGATCGGGCTGCGGGCTGGGAGGGAACCTTTCTAGTTGTGGATCCTGATCAGCAGATGGAAGGCACAGTGGGTGCCATTGATGATTGGATTGAACAGGGAATTTTAGAAGGATCTAAGTCTGAACAGCCCCAAGTCCGAATTCGAACCCGGCTACTGCTTTCCGTTTGCCCCCTAAAAGGGGATGTTTTTATTCGATTGAACGAAGGAAAGTTTGTAAAACTTTTTAAGCAAGGGGACGTTTTTGAGCAGTCGGACATGGAGAAGTACACAATCAACAAGGGCGTCGAGTACCTCTACATTCAACGAGAACAGTGCAAAGAATTTGTAGCGAAATTGGGCGAAGAACTGAAGAAAGTTTTGGCGGCCGGAAGACTGACGGTGGAAGGTTCTGCCAAGTTAAACGAATCTGTCCATGAGGCAGTCCACGAGCTCGTAGCAAATATTGGTTTTACTCGCGAAGTTCAGGAGCTGGTGAAGACTCAAGTAGAAGTGAGTATGAGGGCGTTAGGCAAGGAGCCTAGTCTCTCAGATCTAATGAAGAAATTTTTAAGCATGGAAGGTCAATACATCTCTGCCCATAGTACCCTGACCTCGTATTTAGCTTGCGGATTGGCTGTTCAGCTCCAATGGGGCTCGGCTCCTACCTTTCACAAATTAACGCTGGCCGGGTTTCTTCATGATATTACGCTCAACAATCAAGAACTTGCTGGAATCCGCAGTCTAAAAGAGTTGGAAGAGAAGAAATCAAAGTTTACGGCTGAAGAGGTCAAAGATTTTCGTGAGCATCCAATCAAGAGCGCGGAAATGACCCGAAGAATGGCAGAAGTGCCTCCAGATGTGGATACGATTATTCGACAGCACCACGAAAGACCTGACGGAAGTGGGTTTCCAGGTGGTCTTGAGCATAAATACATTGCCCCCCTTTCTTCTCTCTTTATCGTCGCGCATGACCTGGCGGACTACACGCTAGAAGCTAGGGACAGTTTTAATATTGAGGTTTTTCTTCAGAGTGTTTCTGAGACCTACAAGGCTAGCTATTTTAGAAAGATTCTGGCGTCGCTCGAAACGCTAAGAAAATTTTAGGTTTCTAGCTGACAACAACGGCCCGGAAGGCTTCTTCAAAATCAATCCAAACCTGGATATCAGTTTCGGAAAGACCGTTCTGCGCAAGTGTTTCGCGGAGGAGGACCAGTCGGCGATCAAAGTGACCACTCAGGATAGGGGGAAGCGTCAAATGGGCTTGGGACGGATTTTTTCCAGTAAATTTGGATCGGATTCCCATAGCGACCATCAGGAACTCCATCTGTTTTTCTGCAATAGAATCTAGGTCTTTTCCGGTAAAAAAGAAGCCGATCAGAATGTCATTAGACATTCGGCGGTAAAAATCCCGAATCACCGTTCTTAAGGGACCCTCACCGCCGATATTTAGATAGATTTGTTTAAGCTGAGGCCGAGAACTCAAGTGAAGTCTCGGTCCATAACCGTCTTGCGTCCGTCCTGCTTTGCGCTTTCAATTGCCGCATCACAGAGCTGGCGTACTCGATCAGAAAGAACCTGAATGACTGCACTGGAAGTGTTCATTCCGGACTTTTCACGGATGTAGTGTTTCAGTTTAGTTGCAACAATAAGGACGTCTTGTTTATCGCCCGAGGTCTCGGTTTCGTTCTGGGTATTTTCCATTTTCAATTCTCCTAGTTGACTGCTTTTAATTCGATGACAAAAACCAATGTTGCATTGGGTGGGATCAAACCATTACCCGCTCCTCTTGCACCATAGGCCATTTCTGGTGGAATGGTGAGCTTGCGCTTTCCGCCCACTTTCATTCCTGCTACACCTTGGTCCCAACCTTTGATGACCATGCCGCCACCGAGGCGAAACTCAAACGGCGTTCCTCGGTCATAAGAGGAATCAAATTTAGTTCCATCGGTCAGGGTTCCGACGTAGTGAACGCTGACACTCTTGCCAGCCACTGCCTCGGTTCCGTTTCCTACCGTGATATCTTCACTCTTCAAAGCCATCGCTTCTCCTGCTTGGTTTGCATTAGCAGCGCTTGTCGTGCTCTGCTGCTGTGCATTTGGGTTGGATTCTGTCGTGTTTGCGTTCAGGTTGGCTGTCTTGGTGCACCCTGTAACGAAGAGCACGGCCAAACCAAGAGCAATGCACGACTTTCTTGAAGTCTTCATTTTGAATCTCTCCTTTGCGTGCCACCTACCATTGCATAGCTTTGGGAATCAGTCGACGGAAAGATGAGACACCCAGTCAGGGTTAACCTGTCTCAGATCCGGGATATGAAAATCAGCTTGGCTTAAGTCCTGTCCGAAATGATTGGTCGAAGTGATGGCTACAACCCACATTCCAGCTTTTTTTCCAGACTTTACACCTGCTTCGGAATCCTCAAATACCAGACAGCTGGCAGGCGCAGCACCTAAGATCTGCGCGGCCTTGAGATACCCATCTGGGGCGGGCTTACTTTTCTCGTAGTCTGAAGCCCCAAGAATCACCTTGAAAAGATCAATCAATCCCAATCTAGATAGGATTTCCAGGATGTCTTGACGAATGGACCCAGAGACCAAGCCAAGCGTAAAGTGTTTTGATAAACTGCGGATGGCCTGAACGCTCCCAGGAACTTGAATCAGGTTTTTTTCCACCTCTGTTCTGTATTGACTCAAAACCTGCGCTTCAGCCGCGTTTCTTTCAAGTGGGAGCGAATATTTTTTTAAAAGATAGTCAAAGGCGCTTTCCCAAGTGCGGCCGGTGACGTAACTTGCGTCCTCGGGTGTAAGTTCCAGTTTCCATTCTTTGAAGCAGGCCTTCACGACTTTTACGGCCGAAGGTTCTGTATCCACAATGGTACCGTCAAAATCAAAAAGAACGGTTTGGATTTTCGATTTTTGCATTTGACGATCTTACCCGAATCTATTTTAGCTGTAATCTGTCTTCGATCGTTTTTGGAAGGGTAAAGAGTCCTAAAGGCCGGGTCGAGTTCTGGCCATAGAGTTTGCCCGAGCGACTCAAGAATTTTAGAACAGTGGTTTTTCCGAAGCGATCTGAGAGGTGGGCTTCCAACAGGTCAGTCTTTTGGAACTGAAGTTCTAATTCTTTTTTGGTGAGGGGATTGTCCACATACTCTTGAACTTTTCCTTCAGTCAGCTGCCCTAAGGCTTCCTCGATCCATTGATGGTGTTTTTCACTATCGGAGATCCGACCGACCTTAACCGGACGGTGTTTGCGGTCAGTCCAACGGTCTCCTTCTCGTTGGGCATAGAAGTAGGGCTTGCCGGAGCGAAACAATTCAATCTCATCAATATCATCAGGAGAGACTAGGGTCCAAGTCGGTTGCCTCAGATATTGGAAAGACTGGATCTGATCTAAAAGAGGCAATGCTGAGCCCCAGGCAAGGAGGAGTTTCTGATTTAATTTTACATACCTCTTATCTGAGTCTTTTTTTGCAACGCCTCCAAGCTGAAATTGAAACTCCTGGTCACGGGTTCGCCAACGAATCTGAAACAGAGGAGGTGACAGGTTCATCGCATCTTCTGATCCTGACACTGCTTCTCCAGTCACTCGAAACTGCGCCAATGAATCTACGAGGTGGTTTAAAAAACCGGTGTTCGCAACGCGATCCTCTAATTGCATGCCGCTGGGAGCTGCAGAAATAGTCCAACCCTCGTCACCCTTGCGAAACGTTGCTATCCATTGTTCTGCGGAAACCGGATCGGTTTTTGCGATAGAAATTTCTTCAACTTTTTTTGGATCAAAATCAAAAGCGTGGACCCCAGTCTGTAAGTTGTTTCTTGAGAAAGAATCTTGCTGGGGTTGAGGAGTCTTTTGACAACCAAGGGCTAGGGTGAAAAAAGTTAGACCAATTGCTAAGGAATGGATTGAAATCTTCTTTTTCATGGATGGCGTTCCCCCGGAAGACCATTATTGGCCTTCAATTGGTTCTTGCAAGAGGAAATCTGATAGACAGTCGAAGCGGCCCATGCGAGAACCGAAAAATGGTATGGTTTCGTGGTTTCATTCAGGGCAAAACTCGGATTGCTCTTGCGTGGGCATTTGTTTTGGTTCTGGGATATCTTTCGCGGGAATATCCTAGCTGGCCAGGGATTTTAGTTTGTTTTTTAGGAGCCTCGTTGAGGTACTGGGCAAGTGGCTACCTGCAAAAAGATACACGTCCCGCAGTGGGCGGTCCGTATCGTTTTGTAAGAAATCCCCTTTATCTAGGAACTTATCTCATGGCGGTAGGAACTGCCTACTCGATAGAAAATTGGCTGCTTTTGGGGATAACAACTGTTCTCTTTGCTGGGATTTATCACTACATTATACTGGATGAAGAGACGAAGCTTCGGGAAATCTTCAAGGAATCCTATTTAGAATATTGTCGAGTGGTTCCTAGATTTTTTCCGCGACTTTGGTTGCCGTTGCAGCCGGCTTCCATTGGGGAGATTCAGAAAGTTAACCCCGACGTTTCAGGTTGGAAGTTTTCGGCAAGGCTCGCTATGAAGAATAAAGCCTACGAAGCTTATGTTACTTTTTTTGCAATGACTGGATTTGTAGCAGCGGCCGCTTACTTCTGGAAAACCCTAGGTAATTAGTCTCTTAGTGTGGAATTGAAATCACTTGTAAGTCTTGAGCATCCCGACCCTTTGAGTTATGGTCGGGGACCTTATGGAGGCGTCTTTGAGAGAAACTGAAAAAGAAAAGACCCGTACGCGTTCGAAGTCGGAGGAGTTTCGATTTCGATTGAAGCCCGAACTTCTAATTCGGATGCATGATTTTATGGTTAAATCCAGAGTTCTCGAAGAGAGACAGATCCGAATGTACAAGCAATCGGATGGCTATTTCTGGATTGGCGGTCCTGGGGAGGAAGCCTTCAATGTGCCTTTGGCGATGCTTTGTAAAAAGGGCCAGGGGTTAGATTACGATTTTTTCCACCTTCATTACCGGTCTGCTGCAATCATGACGGTTCTCGGATTGGATCCTGCGGATGCTTTTCGGCAGATGAAAAACACTGCGACCGATCCCTTTTCAGGAGGAAGAAATTTCTCCAACCACTTCTCTAAAAAAGAATGGAATGTGGTCCCCGTGTCTTCGACAATCGAGACTCAATATGTAACAGCCATTGGAACTGCGATTGCTCAAAAGCGCCACGGAGGAAGTGGAATCACCGTGGTGAACGGCGGTGACGCTGGATCGGCAGAAGGAGAATTCGCCTCTTCTCTGATTTGGTCATCAAGGCCAGGCAACGAACTGCCTATGCTGATTATTGTAACTAATAATGAGTGGGGTATTTCCACTCCTGCTAAGACACAGCATGGCGATTCTCGAATTTCAGACCGCGGCAAAGCGTTCGGAATGAAAACTCTGACCATTAATGGAAATGATGTCGAGGAATCCTATACTCATTTGAAAGAGTGTATTGACTATATTCGTAAAGAGCGAAAACCTGTTTTGATCGAAGCGAAAGTGTCTCGTTTGTACGGACACAGCTCTGCAACAGGGTGTAATTTCGCGGCCGATGAGGAAGACTGCCTAGCTGTTTTCGAAAAAAGACTCGAAAAAGCGGGCGTGCTGAGTCGGGCCAAGATGGACCAGATTCGGGAAAATTACGTTAAGACGATGCTAGAAGTCTCACAACAGGTGAAACAGGAGCCGATGCCGGATCCTTCTACGATTTATGATCATGTCTATGCGAATCAGAAGGGGAGGTACTGGTAATGGCAACAATGGTGCAAGCCATTCGAATGGCTCTTCATTACGGTGAGACTCACTTAGGCGTAACCGATATTTTTGGTGAGGATGTGGGTCCTCCTTTGGGCGGTGTTTTTACCGCAACCCAAGGTTTGAAAAAGAGCTGGAATTCTCCACTCGATGAACGTGGCATTATTGGTGCGGCCATTGGTCTCGGGTTGGCAGGAAACCGCTGTGTAGCGGAAATTCAGTTCTGTGACTATATTTACAACACAATCGATCTGTTAAAACTCGCTGGAATGCAATGCTGGTCATCAAATGGGGACTGGAATCTTCCTATGACAGTGATGACCCCGGTCGGCAGCGGAATCCGAGGATCGATTTATCATTCTCACTCCTTTGATGCGACTATGACCCATATTCCAGGTTGGAAGATCGTCATGCCATCCAATCCTCAGGATGCATATGGCTTAATGATAGCCTGTTTAAAGGATCCTAATCCAACGATGTACCTTAAGCCGAAAGCGCTGATGCGAATTAAAGGGACGGAACCCATTCCAGGCGAACCCCCTTTGACTCCAGAAGGCGAAAGACAGCTTAAAGAAATGATCGATGCGCCGCTGAGCGCTCGCGAAAGTTGGAAACCAAAATGGCCTGATCTCACGGATTACACCGTAGAGCTGGGAAAGGCTAAAACGGTTCGATCCGGAGAGCAGATTACTGTGGTCAGCTACGGAAGAACGTTGCCTCTGTGTGCCCAGGCTTCTGATCAATTGAAGGAAGAAGGCATTTCAGTAGAAGTCATTGATCTTCGAACCCTCTGGCCCTACGACTGGAGCCATATCTCCGAGTCTATTTTGAAAACGGGCCGTGTGCTCTTTGTGAACGAGGATACCGAAGTGACGAACTTTGGTGAGCATTTGGTTCGCCGAACTGTTGAGGATCATTTTTATAGCCTTGAGGCAAGGCCCCGGCTTCTAGCAGGTGAATTTGTCCCTGGAGTTGGCCTGGCAGATCCTCTTGAAATGGCAAGTGTTCCCCAGCTTGGTTCTATTATGCAGGCTATACGAGAAGTCGTGCAGGAACGCGCCTAAGACAAAGTTTTCGTTTTCATTCGTACCCCTTGCTGGATAGAATAGGTGGGATCTTCATAGCAAGGGGGCATCAATGGGGAATACGCCGCTTAGGTTTTTTCACCGGAAAAATACTGTCACTATTGGACTTGGACTAGTTATTGGGCTTCTTCCAGTGTCCTCTTCAATAGTTTGGGCAGGCGTCGTGGGGGCTATGCCACCGGGCGGCTGGGCACCTGGTCCCGCTGCGCAAGTTGAAGGAACCCCCGATTCTGGCCCCGCCTGTCAAAACGCTGATCCCAAGGGCTGCGTAGCCGATCCGAATACGACTACCGCAATGAATAACGCCTGCAATTCAATGATGCCTCAATTGAACCAGCTCATGGGCGCAGGCATGATGTCCATGATGCTCGGGAAAAAAGAAATGGGCGGCCTGAGTTGTCCCGATCTTGGAATTTCCCTGGCGGGTTCAAATGCCGGCCAGCTTTCATCTGCCCCGTGTCCCTCCGCGATGATGGCTCAGAGTACCGGTATGGGAATGGGCGGCATGGGCATGGGTATGGGCTCCTATGGCATGGGCGGCTATGGAATGACGGGCGGCATGGGCATGATGGGCATGGGGGGTTACGGCGGGATGGGTGGAATGGGCGGCTATGGGATGGGCGCCATGGGTGGGGCCGGAGCAGGCATGATGGGTGGCAGCTCAAACCCGATGTGCAGCATGTATCCCCCAGGCTCGCAGGGTTGGAAAAAAGAAGAAAATGCGCTCCATATGATGGCCTGCGGCATCCTTTGTCAGCAGGGAAAAATTGAAAGTGCATTGAATCAGATTGCTTGCGTTCAGGCGCGTGCCCAAGTTCTGACCCAAAAGGTAGGCTGTTTCCAAAATTTTATGACTCGATGTTTGACCCACGCTCAGCAGCAGGTGGCACAAATGAGAGCTGAACGTCAGGACACTCAAGCCCGTCTCGAGTTTTCGAATAAATTACTCACGGGAAGTCCCAATGGCGATGTTGGATCTCCTGGTCCGGGAAGTCTTCTGTTTCTTAAGGACCAAACAACTAAGATGTTAACGGAGATGTCGAATGACATCACCCAGTTCAAAACTACAACGATGGAAATTCAGAAAAAGAAAAATCAGGTCGAAATTTACAAAAAAAACCTGATCATGGCCGATACTTTTGGTTGTTTCAATACGACTTTGATTCCAGGGGACAACTGTAACAACCAGAGTATGAACATGCCGGATTTCATGGTGTGTATGGTAAAAAACGCCGCCCTGGTCGGAGCTGGAAATATTCGTACCAATGATCCAGCCAGTCTTGCGTTGGCCGATCGACAGGCGCAAAGGCTGAAGCAGATTCTGGATTCGATTCAGGCGAACGGCCCAAAAATAACTGATGCTCCAACAACTGCGGCCGAGACTACCAAGTTTGCGGCTCAGAATATGACTATTACCAGTGTCCAAGATCTGAATTCTCCAGCCTATGCAGGAGCTCTGTCTCAGTTTAGCCTGGGGCCGGCCGGCAACGCCTGGGCTTTTGTTCAGAAAAGGATGACCTACTGTCAGCAGCAGTCGAAAAGGAGTGTGGATCGACAAGCGCAGACCGAAGGATCGCCGATCTTTCAGATGCAATATGAAGTGCAGACCGCCACGGTCGCGGCCCAGCAACAGGCCAAAACCAATATGGACAAATATAATGCCCAGTAC
The DNA here is from genome assembly GCA_016185105.1 of Bdellovibrio sp. GTDB lineage: Bacteria > Bdellovibrionota > UBA1018 > UBA1018 > UBA1018 > JACPOE01. Next base: position 39,721 of record JACPOE010000033.1, on the reverse strand, counting down.
TCGGACAATATGGCCGCCCTCTCAGGACGGAATAGAAATTTCGGCAATCTCATTGGCTGTCAAAATGCATCCATGACGGTCCAAGCCAACTGTATGACGGACATGAGAAATACCATGCAAGGTGTTTTGAATGGGACAGCCCCTTCTTCTCAAATGAAGATTGGGCTTCAAGGGACGATTCCTGCCTATGATTCTGCGATTACTTGCGCAGGGTTAAATGGTTGTGTAACCAGCTTGAAAAACACAGTCAGAAATCTTCAGACTCGCGAGAAAAAACAAGACTCGGCGAAGGAGGCTTACGTCGCCAAGATTAATACCCGTGTTCAACAAGCGACCCAAGCGTGGGCGCGTGACCTTGGGCCTGCAAATGCAATGGTGAGTGGATCTATTCAGCAGCTCCGCACTTCCGTGAACGGTCTTGCCATGAGCGGGATGGGCGGGATGATGGGTATGGGCGGAATGATGGGTATGGGTGGGATGGGGATGGGAAGTATGATGGGCGGAGCCGGAGGGGTTGCAACCATCAAAGGCGAACCTTTCCAGTATGGCGAGGAGCCACCTCTGGCCAAAGGGTTGATTCAACAGCCATCGAGTCCTGTTGCAGCAGTCGCTCAGTTCATGACACCTCCGATGGTGGATGCTAACGGTCCTGAGCTTGGACAAATGGCGTCTTCCCTGGGTTCAGCAAAAATGATGCTTCAAAACCAGCTTGGAATGATTATGTCTCAGCAGGCTCAGTTGGATTCTTTGCCCGCAGCTTGCGCTGGGGATCGTTCGGCAGCAGCTGCAGCTGGATTACAAAACCAGCTTGCAGCCATTCAGGGCGCCAATTGTAGCTCCTTTTATGGAGGACAGATGAACTGCCAGAGCCAGCACAAGGATCTTTTCAGGTCTGTGAATACAATGAGTTATGGAAGAATGGATCCGGGTGTTTGGGATAGTCTACAAACTGGGGTCAATGGTCTTTGCGGGCCAGACAGGTATTCCAAAAAGACGGGGCAGATGAAGACTTTGGAGAGTAATCCGGCGCTTTGCAATTCAATGAGTACACTTCAACAGAAGTTGCAGCAGACGGTGAATTACTCGGATCCAAGGACGACAAGAAGAGGATATTGATTTCTCGTGGCCCCTGTTTGAGTCTGAATCAGCGCCGTGCTAAGACCGGCCTATGTCCCTCTCAATTCCTTTTGTAAAAATGCACGGTCTAGGCAATGATTTTGTCGTATTAGATAGCCGAGGTCAGTCAGCCTCTCCTTCTGCCCCGGTGGATTTAAAGATCAGTCCGAAACAAGCCCAGAGGATGTGTGACAGAAGATTCGGAATCGGAGCCGATCAGATTCTTTGGCTTAAAAAACCATTGAACTCCAATCTGGATGTAAGAATGGAGATCCTTAACGCAGACGGTTCGGTGGCTGAAATGTGTGGCAATGGAATACGGGCCATCTCTTTGTATCTTTTTGCTGAGGACCAAGAACGAAAAACAGAATATTCCGTCGAAACTTTAACAGGTGTTCAGAGGGTGACCATCGATCCACAGAGTCTAACCGTTTGTGTGGACATGGGACTTCCTAAACTGGGCGGCGGATTTGGAAGCGGTGGAGAGACTCTCCAAGTGCAGGGACAAACGCTCCGTTTTTTTGAAGTGAATGTGGGCAATCCTCACGCACTTTTTTTCGTGGATTCTGTTGATACCTACCCCGTCGAGAAACTGGGACCCTTGATTGAAGTTCACCCCAGGTTTCCTCAAAGAACTAACGTCGAATTTATTGAAGTAGTCGATCCCACCAAAATCAAGCTTAGAGTTTGGGAGCGCGGTGCTGGGATTACCTTAGCTTGCGGAAGCGGTGCTTGCGCATCGGCTGTCGGTTGTATTGCGACCAGTAAGACAAATTCACCCTTGGAAGTGGAACTTCCTGGGGGGACTTTGAATTTGAGCTGGAATGGACCTGGAACCTCCGTCTTTATGAGAGGGCCGGATACAGAGGTCTTTCGAGGGGTCTATTCGCTCAGCTAATTGTCAATGGTCGACAAGGGATTAATGTAGAGTCTGAAAGACTTATCCTTATGTCGTCGAATGGCAAAGGAGCCATTTTCTTTTTCCGCCGCCAATCTGTCGTAAAAGGGTGGATCAAGATCAGCTACTTCGTGGACTGTCTTACCTTCATATTTTCCAAAATCGATGATGACAAGGTCTTCGTCAATGACTCCCGTGACCGGACTCCCCTGCGAACTCATTCAGTAACCTCCCCTATAAGGTGCAGAATCATTTTAGTCTGTGCAGAGCAACTCCGGCAACTCTGTTTTTTAAGCATGGCGGCGTTCACTGAATTTCTCTAACGCAGAGAATTATTGTCGAATTAATGCAATGTCTCGTCTCGGCCTCTGTGCTATATCTTCGAACCATATGTGCGGAATCGTAGGCTTGATTGGAACTCCTGATGCGGCGCGAGAGGCCTTTTTAGGTCTCACGACCCTGCAGCATCGCGGACAGGATGCGGCGGGGATTTTGACATACGATCGGAACGGTTTTCATTGTGTAAAAAATATCGGATTGGTTGAATCGGTATTTACTCGTGAAAACATGTCCAATCTTACGGGGAATATTGCTCTAGGGCATTCCCGGTACAGTACGATAGGGAAGGGAGATCTTGTCGATGTTCAGCCCTTCCTTTTGAGCTATCCCTTTGGTCTGGGGATGATACACAACGGAAATATAGTCAACTGTGGAGAGCTTGCCTCAGATCTGAAAAAAAGAGCAAGGCGGAACCTTCTTACTCACTCCGATTCAGAAACTGTTTTAAATCTTTTTGCCGAGGGCTTGGCAAGGCACTCCGGCGACGGGGCTGTCTCCGAAGTCTCGGGAGATGAAAATAGCGAGCTTCAGTTCCGCAATATCTGTGAAGCGGTGAGAGAAATCTTTGCCAAGGTCAATGGAAGTTACAGCATCATCACCATGGTGGCAGATCAAGGGCTCGTGGCATTTCGAGATCCCCATGGAATTCGCCCACTGGTTTGGGGGAAAAAGCGCGTCGAGGGCGGTGGAGTTGCCCATATGGTCGCGTCTGAAAGTGTCGCTCTCAATTTTTTAGGGTACGAAGTTGTCCGCGATCTAGAGCCTGGCGAAGTTCTTTTTGTGGATATGCGGGGCGGAGTTTTTACACAGAGACTTGATAAAAGACCAGCACGACATTGTATGTTTGAGTGGGTCTATTTTGCATCGCCCGAATCTGTGATTGACCGCGTCCCCGTCTATGGATCTCGAATTCAACTGGGAAAAAACCTCGCAAATTTAATTCAAAAGCAGATCAAAGAGCGGGGCTTAGAGGTGGATTTGGTCGTTCCAATTCCAGAGACTTCGAGAATTGCCGCAATTGCGTTGGCCGAAGTCCTAGGAATTCCCTACCGGGAAGTTCTGATCAAGAATCGGTACATTAAAAGAACTTTCATTTTAGAGTCTCAGGAAAAAAGACAGAAGGCAGTGAACTTGAAGCTGTCTCCGGTTCGATCGGAAATTGTAGGGAAAAAAGTTCTTCTCGTGGATGATTCAATTGTTCGTGGGACTACTTCCCGAAAAATTATTGAACTTGTTAGGAACGCCGGTGCCGAAAAAGTCTACTTTGTTTCAACCTGCCCGCCGATTCGATTTCCCTGTTATTACGGGATCGATTTTCCCGAAAAGTCTGAGCTGATTGCTTCAGGCAGAGCGCTCAAAACTATCGAAGAGGACTTAAATGTAGATGCGGTGATTTATCAGGATATCGCTGGTCTTTTGCAGTCGGTTCAAGTCCCGGGAGATCGGACTTCAGAGCGCAGGCCATGCATGGCTTGTTTAGATGGAAATTATCCCACTGATATGGCGGCAGCTGGGTCTACCTTTGCTACCGCGCGGATGGCCGATCGAAAGGGAATGGGAACCGCATGAAAACATTGTACAGAGGGTCTGTAAAAGATCTCTTTGGTCCAGTTGCTGTCGGGGAAGTTCCGTCAGTGATCTTTGAGTACACGGATGCGTATTCTGTCTTCGATTGGGGCCGAATGCCTGATCTTTTAACCGGAAAAGGCGAAGCACTGGCCGTGATGGCAGGTGAGATTTTTGAAAGACTAGAAAAGCCCGAAGTATGGCGAGACTATTCCAAATCAGCAGATGCTCTGTTGCTGCGCAAAGGGAATCGCTTTGGCTCTCTTTTTAATGAAATGGGGGAAGAGCTACAGTCTAAAGGGTTGCGGACCCATTACCTTGGAGTATTTGAAAAGTCTCCGCTGGAAATTCGTGATGATACACAGATTCAGCCTAAGAAAACTGCACAGATTCAAACTCCGGTGCGACGCCTTGTTGTAAAACAAGTTTCCGTGGCAAAACCGCTGATCTCTCAGTTTCTGGGTCGATCTATTCCCGACTACGAGCCGACTCGGAGTAGTAGGCCGCCACGGCTAGTCCCGTTGGAAGTGGTTTTTCGTTTCGGAGTTCCCGAAGGAAGCTCTTTGATCGAAAGGGTAAGCAAGGATCCAAGCTATTTGGCCTCGATTGGCTACGGGGATACCTCTGTAGTCGGTGGGGCGAGTTGGGACTTTCCTCTGCTCGAGCTGTTTACAAAACTCGAACCCTCGGATCGAATTTTATCTTATTCTGAGGCTCTCGCGATTTCCGGAATTACCGCGAAACAGCTTCAAGAGCTCATGCTAAAGACAGTATGGGTTTCTGGCTTGCTTCGGTATTGGTTTTCAAATATTGGTCTTCAACTTGCTGACGGTAAATTTGAATGGGGAATTGGCGCGGATGGGAGCTGTTTTCTTGTCGATGCGATTGGTCCCGATGAACTCCGGATTTTGAAAGATGGAGTTCAACTCTCAAAAGAGTTTCTTAGAATTCATTACCGAAAAACGACCTGGTTCCAGTCCGTCGAGAATGCTAAGGCCCAAGCCAAAAAGCTAGGGTCTTTGGAATGGAAGCGCTGGGTACAAGAAGGTCCTCCGGTTTTGCCGACCGACCTTCACGAGGCGGGTATTCAAGTCTATCTGTCGTTGGCAAATGACCTTTTGGGTAGAAAATGGTTTCCACAAGCCTGGGGTGTGAATCGAGTTGTGGAAGTCTTGAAGAAAATATCCTCAGACGGGAGATCAGTGTGAGTACCGTATTAGTCGTCGGAGCAGGAGGACGCGAGCACGCACTGGCTTGGCGTTTGGCGCAGTCGCCTCATGTGACTCGTCTGATTTTAGCTCCCGGAAATGCAGGGATGCATTCAGACTGGGAGCGATGGATGATCTCCCAGACTGATGGAAAGCCGGACTACATTAGCCTAGCGGTGCGAGCTAAGAATGAAGGTGTGTCTCTTGTCGTAGTTGGGCCCGATGATCCTTTGGCTGCGGGAATTGTCGATGTCTTTGAGGCTGAAGGAATACTTTGTATGGGGCCTTCGGGCAAAGCCGCTCAAATTGAAGCCAGTAAGTCTCTAGCTAAGGATGTCATGCTTGCGGCTGGAATTCCCACAGCTCGGCACTGGACTGTGACCTCCGTAGAAGAAGCTCGTAAAATTCTTGTGTCGGTTCCTTGGGTTCCTGGCGGGGGTTGGGTGATCAAAGCGGACGGGCTGGCACTGGGTAAGGGTGTGCAGGTCTGTGACTCCTTTGACGCTGCGGAAAAAGCAGTGTCGGAACTTTTTCCATTATTTAAAAAGCTGGTGATTGAGGAGAAACTTCATGGCGAAGAGATATCCTGGATGGCCTTTTGTGACGGGCAAAGATGTGCTCTTCTCGATCCCGCTCGAGACTATAAACGCCTTTTAAATAAAAACCAGGGCCCAAATACGGGTGGCATGGGGTCGTTCAGTCCGGTGCCAGGAATTCCGGAAGGGCTAGAGGCGAGGATACGTTCACAAGTTTTCTTGCCAGCGCTGGCGGAAATGAAGAAGCGAGGAATTCCCTTTCGTGGTGTTCTTTATGCTGGATTGATGTTCGATGCCGCGACGGATCAGTTTTGGGTTTTGGAGTTCAATGCCCGTTTCGGAGATCCCGAGACCCAGGTTTTGATGCCACGAATGGAAGGGGACTTTTTTGAGTGGTGCATCGCTGTAGCCAAGGGCGATATGAGTTCATTACCCGAGCGTGTGCCCTTTTCGAGAGAAACTGCGCTCTATGTAGTGGCCGCGAGTCGAGGGTATCCAGGCCACACTGATACCGGAAAAAGAGTAGAGCTGCGAAGTGGCGCTCTTGGAACCTATTTTTTTTCAGGCGTTAGATACGAGAACAAGGATCTTGTGACTTCCGGGGGAAGAGTTTTAGGAGCTCTCGGTGTTGGAGGTAACTTGGCGCTGGCGAAGGAAACGGCCTATCGGGCCCTTTCAGAGGTTCATTTTGAGGGTATGCAGTTTCGGTCTGATATTGGGGATCTGGAGTAGCAATGATCCCAGTTGTGGTTTTTGCTTCGGGAAGAGGAAGTAATTTCGAAGCGATTCATCGAGCTATTGAGACGGGAAGACTTTCCGGAGTGGAGATTCGTTCTGTTCTATCCGATCGACCCCAGTCTGGGGTTCTTGCGCGCGCTAAAGAGCTGGGCATCCCTGGGGTTTGTGTTCCGTTTCCTGAGGGGCCGAAAGAGACATTAGAAGAGCGCCGGCTTGTCCATGCAAGGAAAGTTCAAGATGAGCTGAAAAAATTTCACCCTCATTTTATAATTTTGGCCGGATACATGCGCATTATTCCGAAGATCCTTTTAGATGATTTTCGTTCGGAAAGGGGATATTGCAGGATAGTTAATGTTCATCCCAGCCTCTTGCCTGCTTTTCCTGGAGTTCACTCTTATGCTCAGGCTTTTGAGTACGGCGCGAAAGTGAGTGGAGTGACTGTCCATTTAGTAGAAGAAGGGGTGGATACTGGGCCGATTTGTGCTCAGAGGTCTTTCTCGATTGAAGGATGTCGCACCTCTGAGGAAGTCGAACGTATAGGTCTGGCGCTAGAGCACGAGCTTTTTCCAGATACTTTAAATTGGGTTGTGCGCGAAGAGTTTAAGACAGAACAACTTCCCCGAGGGAGGCTACGTGTTTATCAGAGTTGAAGTTGCAGTTAGGCCGGAATATTCGGACTCAGCGGCGCAAGGTCTTTTGCGTCGGATCGAGCTCATCAATGGGGATCTCAGAAAGAAAATTCGTTGGGCACGATTGCTAGATGTTTTCTGGTTGGACATGCCAGGGACTCGAGAAGAGCTCATCCCCGCTATTTCTAAAGTGTGTTGGGACCGGGTATTGCAGTGGATGTTTACCGGAAATCTGATGCCGTCAGCGGCTGGAAAAACCGGAGGTCTTCAGGACCTCATGGAGCATGCTCCGAATCGCCCTGGAAAGTTCTGGGGGATTGAGAGACGATTTCGTCCAGGAGTGACCGATAATGTCGGAAAAACTCTTCTTGAGGCTTTTGAAATTGTCTTAGGGCGATCGATGCCGGATGCAAGGGCCGGCAGTGGCAGCTTGTTCATGCTTGAAGGCACGGATCTCGATGAAGATTCGCTGGCCGTGATTGCTAAGCAAGTTTTATGTAATGAGCTGATTGAAACCTGGACCATGGTGAACGAAGAGAGCTTAAAGAAAAACGAGCGCTTTCATCAGGAGCGGGTTCGTTTCGACTTGCCGAAGATGAACTTAAGAGTACCTGTGGCTGGTCTGGGCCGTTTGGAAACTTATGACCTAACTGACTTTTCAGATTCGGCACTTGAAGAGTTGAGTAAGAAGAAGCTCTGGGCTCTTTCACTGGCCGAGATGAAGGCGATCCGCAAACATTTTTCCAATCCTGAGGAAATTGAAAGAAGAAGAGCACATGGCTTAGGCGCTCCAACCGATGTGGAGTTGGAAGTCATTGCCCAGACTTGGTCTGAGCATTGTAAACATAAAATATTTAATGCAAAAATAAATTACTCTGAAGAGGGAGCTGGTGTCGCTTCGAAGAACCAAAACACCATTCCCGCAGTGGTGGATGGTCTGTTTAGAACGACTATTGCAGGGGCGACTGCCGAGATTGCACGGCCTTGGTTGCTTTCTGTTTTTGAAGACAACGCTGGTATTTGTGCACTGGACGAGGAAGACGCCTTTTGTATCAAAGTGGAAACCCATAATTCTCCTTCAGCTCTAGATCCCTATGGGGGAGCGCTGACCGGGATTGTAGGTGTAAACCGGGACATTTTAGGATGTGGATTAGGGGCCAAACCGATTTTTAATACAGACGTATTTTGTTTGGCAGTGCCGGACTATTCGTCACAGCTTCCGGAAAAGTTATTGCACCCGCGAAGAATTCTTGAGGGCGTCAGGCGGGGCGTTGAGCACGGCGGTAACAAGAGCGGAATTCCTACTGTGAATGGCGCCCTTGTCTTTGACGACCGCTACCTAGGTAAGCCGTTGGTTTATTGCGGAACGGGCGGAATCATGCCGCGAAAGAGTGCCGGGCAGCTTTGTCAGGCCAAGGTTGTAGAAAGCGGCGACCGAATCTGCATGGTAGGCGGAAGAATTGGCAAAGACGGAATTCACGGAGCGACTTTTTCTTCGCTTGCTTTGGATGAATCTTCTCCGATGAGTGCCGTGCAACTGGGGGATCCCCTCACTCAAAAACGGGCTTCGGATTTTCTGTTAGAAGCCCGAGACAAGGGACTGTATCGCGCTATTACCGATAATGGCGCTGGTGGACTCTCCTCATCCGTTGGCGAGATGGCTCGGTTATCTGGTGGCGCTTTAATGGACATTTCCAAAGCGAAGACTAAATATCCTGGGTTGAAACCTTATGAGTTGGTAGTCAGTGAATCCCAGGAGCGGATGACTCTTGCGGTACCCAAAGAAAAGGTCAGAGAATTTACCGCCTTTGCAGAACGTCGTGGAGTCGAGGTCAGTGATCTCGGCGAGTTTACAGCGGCTGGTCGATTTCAGATTCAATACGAGGGGACCTGGGTTGCTGATCTGGATCTAGAATTTTTGCACCGTGGAGTGCCAAGGCTTGAATTGAATGCTGTGTGGCGCGGGGTTCCTGACGTCGGATCTGTTCAAGGCCAGACACCGGACCGAGGCCGTGAGACCTTTACTGCACACAGCGGTGCGGTTCTTTTGCGACTCCTTTCTAGACCTAATATTGCGTCAAAAGAATGGATGATCCGCCAGTACGACCACGAAGTTCAAGGGACCTCAGTGGTGAAGCCTCTTCATACGATTGCTCCAGGAACGCCTCAGGCGTGCAGTGGTCCGAACGATGCCGGCGTGATTAAACCAAAGCCTCAGTCGGATCAGGGGTTAGTCGTAGGCTGTGGAATAAATCCGAAGCTTTCTGATTGGGACTGCTATTTGATGGCACAGTCGGCAGTGGATGAAGCTGTCAGGAATGTTCTTTGTGTTGGCGCCGAGTATGGGAAGCCTGAATCCGTGCTGGCATTGGTCGACAATTTTTGTTGGCCTGATCCGGTTGGAGACTCCGCTAAATCAGCCGATCTAGTGCGGGCTTGCTACGGGTTGCGAGATGCGGCCCTGGCCCTTGCTCTCCCTATTGTGTCGGGCAAAGACAGTATGAAAAATGATTTCAAAGGAATGAAAAACGGAGAAGCTGTAAAGATTTCAGTTCCTCCAACTCTTTTGATGACAGCAGTGGGAAGAGTTCCTGATGTTAGGCAGTCCCGCACTGCTGATTTTAAAGGAGCAGGGGATTTAGTCTTTTTGCTCGGGCCGGGGCATTTTGGCTTGCAAGGATCGGAGCTTGGGACTTTGGCTGGAGGAAAAGATTCAGCTTTAAGGGCGAATCGGTTCCGAGTTGCTGAGCCCGATTGGAATTTGGCTCAGAAAATCTATTCCTGGCTGGGCGGAGCAACGGGAAGATTTCACGGTTTATTAAAGTCATTGCACGATGTGTCTGAGGGGGGGCTGCTGGTTGCGGTAGCTGAGTCCCTCTTAGCAAGAGGCTTAGGAGCCTCGCTCACGGCACCGGCTGAGTGCGAATATTGGGAGTTTTTCTTCGGGGAAGGATTCCACTCTTTTGTGGCCTCAGTTTCAGAAGCAGATGCACCTGCTGTTTTAACAGAGTGGAAAGATCTTGGAATTCCATTTTATCAGCTAGGGACTGTAGAGCTGGGAGATCGTTTGGAAGTGTGTCATCGTTCAAAGACAGATACACAGCCCTCCAAACAGGTTCTAATGAATGTTCCCTTACAAAACCTACGATCTGCCTGGAAAAAAGAAGGGTATTGGGAATGAGCAATCTGAAACCAAAAGTCTTAGTCGTGGCCGGTGACGGAATCAATTGCGAGGTCGAAACTGCGCAGGCTTTTCAAATGGCTCAGTTTGATACACAGATTCGTCACTTAAATGACCTGATCACAGAGCAGCTGAGTCTGGATGAACTCTGTTTACAATACTCGGCGTTGGCTCTCCCAGGGGGCTTTTCTTTCGGAGATGATTTGAATTCCGGAAAGGTGTTAGCACTCAAGATTCAACACCGTCTAGGGTGGGACCTGCCTGCCTATGCGGCACGGGGTGGGTTAGTGATTGGAATCTGCAACGGCTTTCAAACTCTGATTCGAATGGGAATTTTTGGAAAAGATGTTTCTATTACTCACAATGCCCAGGGCAAATTTGTAAATTCTTGGGCAAAAGTGACTCCAGTAGGAAACAAATGCATTTGGCTGAAGGGGCTGGGGACACTGGACCTCCCAATTCGACACGGGGAGGGGCGGGTTGTAATCGCTTCGGTTCGTCGCTCTGAAACTTTGGACAAAATGGAAAGGTCTGGAATGATTTCCCTCAGGTACGAGGGAGATCCAAACGGAAGTGAAGAAAAAATTGCTGGGCTTTCCGACCCGAGTGGAAGAATTTTTGGTCTAATGCCACACCCGGAAGCTTTTGTGCGCTGGACCTCGCACCCGGAATGGACGGGACAGCCGGGTCGAGCAAGTGCTCCCGGACAGGGACTTGCAGTTTTTGAAAATGCTTACCAGGAGGCTTTGCGTGTTCGATCTTAAGAAAACTTCCTCTGATTCTCGTGCGCAGGAACTTAAACTGCGAAGGGTGCTTTTGAGTGTTTCAGATAAGACTGGGATTGTCGAACTGGCGAAAGCCATGGATCGAGCCGGCGTTGAACTGGTAGCTACCGGAAGAACTGCAAAAGTTCTTCAGGACGCGGGTTTAAAAATCACACCGATCGAAAAAGTTTCCGGCAGTCCAGAGGCTTTCCAGGGGAGGATGAAGACCCTTTCCTTTCCTGTGTGCAGCGGAATTTTGTATCGTCGCGGCGACTCAGCGGATGAAAAAGATTTGGAAAGCTTAAAGATTCAGCCTATCGACGGGGTGGTGGTTAACTTCTATCCTTTTGAGAGTGCCGCTGCAAAAACGGGGATTACCAAGAAGGATCTGATCGAAGAAGTGGATATTGGTGGACCCACTTTGGTTCGCGCGGCAGCGAAAAATGCTCCGGACGTCTTGGTTTTGACTTCGCCAGACCAATATTCAGACGTGATCCACGAATTGAATACAAATCAGGCAATTCGTTTTTCTACCGTCGAAAACTGCGCAGCTGCGGCCTGGGAAAGAGTTTTGAGCTACGATTCTGCTATTGCGAGAAATCTAGGTGGAAGAGGGCGGCGTGATCTTCGCTATGGGGAAAACCCTCATCAAAAAGGGTTCCTTGAGTTTGATCCAGCGGGTCCGATTGCTTGGGATCAAACACTTACGCCGGTTGAGCTTTCCTACAACAATATTTTGGATCTTTCGGCAGCTTACGCTTTGGCCAGTGATTTGATTGAAATTTCGCCGAACTCCACGTCTGTCGTGATTGTAAAACACAACAATCCTTGCGGAGTGAGCAGTGTTCCGAAAAACACACCCCATGCGCAGAAGCTAGCTCTAACCCGTGCTTGGGATGGCGACCCGGTGTCAGCCTTTGGCGGGGTTCTCATTTTTACAGATCCGATTGAGGAAGAAGCAGCGTCTTGGTTGTCCCAGCACTTTGTTGAACTAGTAGCCGCTCCTGGATTGCAATCCAACTCTCCTGCGTTGAGAGTTCTTGCAGAGAAAAGAAAAAAGCTGAAAGCTCTAGCGATTCGTCGATTTGGCGAGATCCCACCGGAAACCCTTGTAGCGGTTCCGGGAGGAAGACTCTATCAAACCTCCGATACTGGAAACTCAGAAGAATTGAAGTCGGTGACCCGAAATTCTTGGCCAGAAAACAAAAAAGTTTTGGCCAAATTTGGAATCGCCGTATGTCGGGCCTTGAAATCGAACGCGATTGCTCTTGTTCGCGAGATTCACACTGTGCCCGGAGCATTCCAACTCGTAGGAGCAGGACAGGGACAGCCAAATCGAGTTGAGGCCTTGAAGTGCCTGGCAGTTCCCCGTGCCCAGAGTGTTCTACGGGCCAGTGAAGGAACTTTGGATGAATGTGTGATGGTCAGTGATGCATTCTTTCCTTTTCGAGACACTGTAGACACAGCCCATGCTGCTGGGATTCGAGCCATTGTTCAGCCGGGAGGGAGCCTGAAAGATGCCGAGAGCATCGCCGCTTGCGATGAGAATGGCATGACGATGGTCTTCACCGGAACACGGCACTTTCGTCCTTAGTCTTGGTTTTCTAAAAACATCCTGATCTTGACTCCTTGCAGAAATTCTGCTTAAAGGCGCGCAACAGGGGGATCTTGAATGCGTCTCAAGGGTCAGCGAAGCGTCAGTCGGTTTTTGTCTTGTTTCACACTTTGTTTTGCTCTCGGCATGGCTAGTGTAGGTAATGCAGGTGAGTTTGATGGGTGGGTGAAAGTCCGAGGGGAGAATACTTTGTTTTTTGGGGGCTGGATTCGGGAAAGCATTCAAGATGTTTTTCAGCCAACTCAAATCCCGTCTTTATTTGATGGGTTCACGGTACAGACGCCCGGATGGGAAACGACACAAGAAAAAGCCAAATTAGAGGGCAAGGAAACGGTAATTCGGTACCGGCTGAAAAAAACGGATGGTTCGGACCTTCAGACTCAGCCCAAACGAAAAGAATCCTTTCTGAGTTCGCTGATGAGTGAGTTGGTGAATAGCATCTACGTGGATGTCGCTGGACGGGTGACTCGGACCGAAGAGGCCTGTGATCCCAAAGTATTTGACCCAAAGGGTTATCGGTTTCGAATTGATCTAGCCGAGTCCAGCCGTACGATTCGATCTTTTACCTCTAAGGTCACGCTCAAAATTTGTATCAAAAACAAAGTGAAAGGCTCAGAGGGCGAAGGTGTGCTGGTTGCACATCAGTTTGCGCTAGAGCCGGGGCCTCTTTTTCCAAAGAATCCACAGAGCAAGTCTTACGGGCGTGCCGTCGATTTTATGAGGTCTTTGGTCGATAACTTTCGTCGAGTTTTAGAAGACAAGGTCATTCGTGCCCAGGTGCTTCGGGTTCAGCATTCCAACCCCGATTCCGAGCGCTTTTACTAGAAAAGTGGGCTTGAGCTTAAGCTGAACTCGACTCACTCAGAATCTTCCGCTAAGAGTAATGGGATATGGCAGCTCTTACTTATGCGGAATCTGGGGTCGATCGGATTGCGGCAGACCGTTTAGTGGAAAAAATTTCCATCTTGTCCAAAAAAACTTTGAACAAACGAGTGAAATCTTCTGTCGGGGGCTATGCGTCCTTATTTGAGCTCGACAAAAAAAGGTGGATCGCTGCTTCTACTGACGGAGTGGGGACAAAGTTGAAATTGGCCTTCCGTCTCAAGGAGCATCGGACGGTGGGAATTGATCTGGTCGCTATGTCCGTGAATGATTTGCTCTGTGTAGGTGCTGAGCCCCTGTTTTTTTTGGATTACTTTGCTACCGGCAGACTCGAGCCTTCTGTTGGTGAAAGTGTGTTAACCGGAATCGTCGAGGGTTGTAAGCAAGCGGGGTGTGCTTTGGTGGGGGGAGAAACTGCGGAGATGCCTGATTTCTACACCCAAGGCGAATATGATCTTGCTGGTTTTGCGGTTGGAATTGTGGATGCCAAAAAAGCGTTGCCACGAAAAGACGTTCAGGCCGGTGATGCTCTGATTGGAATTCGTTCCAGTGGTTGTCATAGCAATGGTTACAGTCTCCTTCGGCGGATGCTTCCCGAAGGTCAGGATGGCGATCCTCTAGCTCTGGAGCTTTTGACGCCGACGCGAATCTATACAAAAGCTGTCCTCCCCCTGATTCAGAAGAATTTGGTGAAGGGAATGGCTCATATCACCGGGTCGGGGTTTTTGAACGTCCCAAGAATTTCTGAAAAAGTGAGTTATGATATTCAACTTCCGCCGCCTCTCCAAAGGCCAGCAGTTTTTGAGTGGGTAAGGACTGAGTCAGGACTTCCCTTTGAGGAGCTTGCTCAAACTTTTAATCTCGGGATTGGAATGGTCTTGGCTGTTTCTCCGAGAAAAACTGATGAAGTACTGAGGATTCTGAAAAAAGCTGGGGAAAAAGCTTGGGAAATTGGCCAAGTCATTCCAAAACGGAAGTCTAAAAAATCTCAGGTTCTGCTCCGAGACCGCACAGAGACAGTGGTTTTAACCTATTAGATGGCTTTGGATTCTCTTTGTAATGCATTACACATCCTTCCTTTAGCAAAGTTCTTCGGGCTGAAGCCCGAGGCTTGGCTTTGCGTTGGTGCAGGTTATGCTCGCGAGGAGCTTAAGGCTCTGCTTTTTTCGCAGGGTAGGGGATTTGTGGGTAGGGCTGTTTTGACGCTTCCTGATTTGGCGTGTCTGATCTTGGGCGTACCTTCTGAAAAGATCCTATCGGCCTCAGCTCGTCAAGAAGTTCTAAGAAAGCTCTTTGCCGATTCCCGAATTGAAAAGCATTTTTCTGAGCTGAGACGTTTGAAGCGACGAAAAGATTTTTTAGCGAAGCTCGATCTGGCACTTCAGACAGGCAGAATGACCTTTGCTCACCCAGAAGAGGGAGAAGTCTATCGAGAGCGCCTTTTTCAAAGTTCAGGTGTAGAAAATCCAGTGCGTCTAGAGGTTCGGACTTTTGCTAGTGCCTACGAGGCCTGGATGCGAAGTGCAGGTTATTATGATCTGCCATTGCTCCTGACAGATGCGCTTCAAAAAATGGATGATCCGGATTTTGCTTTTGAGTGGCCCAAAGAAATTTGGCACATCACCCTCCAAAAACCGGAAAGTCTTGAAAGTGCGTTTTGGGAGAGGGTGGGGCATTGGGCTCGAGTGAATCGTGTGGGTACGCCGCAGGATGGAGTTCGACCGGAGTCTGGGTTTGAAGCTCAGCCCGAGTTGAGCTGGAAAACTGCGCACACCTTAGACGATGCAGCTGAGTTTTTTGTGGATGACATTCAAAAGTCTTTGGATGAAGGCGTTGGGTTCCAGGACATGGCTGTCTTGATTCCCGATGAGCCGTCCCTTAGGCGAACTCTGAAGCGGGCCCTTGAATACCGTGGGATTCCCTTAGCGGAACCCCGTGATCCAACTCAGCTGCTTTGGGAAGAGTCGATGAAATGGGTCTTAAAGCCGCTTGAAGTGGTGGCTCGGGGCTTTTCCAGGGACGATGTAATTTCCTGGATTCGAATCTGGAGTTGGGATCACTCTCGAATGGATTTGCAACTCTTATGGACCCCAGAGATTGATGCACGTGGAGTCCGTTCTGGACTGAGAAATTATAGTGGAGAGCCGCTCAACGAACTTTACACTCAACTGACACGGCTTCAGGAAGTGTTTGGTGGAAAGAAAACAGTTACTGAAATTTCTAAGGCTCACCTCGAATACCTCAAAGATCAGTTCAAGGAGGATCCTTCCGGTAAAAAAACTGTCGCTACGCGTTTTGTAGAGTCTCTTTGGGCCGATTTTGTAGAGGATCTTCAGAAAGTAGGTGACGCTGAGAAGCGCGCTCCAGCACTCTATTGGCTTGAGAAAGTGGTTCTTCGAATTCGCGAGGCCTCTCCTCCGGTGGATGGCCTCAAACCTGAAACCGGCCTACGCATCTATCGTCTTCAACAGGCCCCTGTATTTCGGGCGAAAAGACTCTGGATTTTAGGGATGCCCTCGCGGTGGCTGAGTGGAGAGGGCTTGGCTAATTCTTGGTACTCCGAACGGGAGCGGGAAATTCTCGCTTTGGAGTTTGAGGTTAGGTCCAAACAGCAAGTGCATCATGAGAGACTCGAGGCTCTGCTAGGTTGGGTCCGCAACAGCGAAGAATGTACTGTTTTGGATTCGCACTACGATGTCGATGGGAAAGAACCTGAAACACTTTTGCCTGTTTTAGAGGAGCTTGGCTTCGGCTTGAATCAAAGTTTCGGTTCAGAGGGCCGGGTTTTAGGGGCCCACCCATTTTTAAATTTCAGTTATGTTTCGACCCTAAAAGCGCCGGCTCAGGAGCTAACCTTGCCTCCCATGCCTTCCCAGCCGGGTGGGCGTGGTCCTCAGATTACCGCAACTGCATTAGATCGTTATAGTCGCTGCTCGTTCCAGGCATTGGCTTATCACCGCTGGGATCTGAGGGACCTGAGAGATCCCGAGCCCGATTTATGGCCTGATGTTCGGGGAAATTTGCTGCATTCTGCGGTTAGGACACTTTTGAGATCTAGAACTCCGGCGGGTGACTTTTCTATGACCTGTGAAATGGCCTTGGAGTTGGCCTGGCGCGCTCGTCCACCGAAGGGTCTGATTCAAAGCCGAAGGATTCACAAATATATTAAATCGCGCTTGGTGCTGATTCTGGAAGCCTTTTGTGAAAAGGAAAAAGCCTATTTCGAAAAATCAGGGGCTATTCCTGTTTCTTTGGACGATACAAAATTGGAGCGAGTCTATGAACAGTTCTCTATTTTAGGTCAACCCGATCGGATTGATCGCTTTGAGGGCGGCTATTTTTTGATGGATTACAAAAGCTCAGGAAGTTTGCCTAATGGTACCGAAATGATTGAGCGAGGGTATCGACTCCAACTTCCTTTCTACGGAGTAGCTTTTTCTAAAACTCAGCAAGGATCGGTTTGCGGGCTTCAATTTATTGAGCTGGATTCAGGCGCGGGAAGAAAGAGCGGAATTCTATTCAAAAGCTATAACGGCAAAGAGCCTGGAAATCTAACCGAGCTTCGAGCAAATTCCAAAAGCTTGATTGAGGCGGAACCCGAAGAAGTTTGGGCAGCACTCGATCGTAAAATCGAGGAGACAGCAACTTCGTATATCCTAGGCCATTTTGTGGCGATGCCTAACGTTGAGGTCCGAAGCAAAGAATGCGGCCGGTGCCGTGTCCAAGACCTTTGCGGATACCGGAGGTTGGGGATGGCGGGAGCGGAGGAAGTCTAGATGGCTAATACTGCTACGTCACCTACATCTGAGCAACAAGCCGTCATTGACCATTGGGGAAGTGGAATGGCAGTTTTGGCCGGAGCGGGTTCCGGAAAAACGACCACCCTAGTGAAAAAGTGTCTGAGCCTTTTAGATCGAAAGCCAGACGCTCGTTTTATTGCGGTTTCTTTTACCGAACGTTCTGCAGGAGACCTCAGAGAAAAACTTTCCAAAGCTTTCGTGGAACGAGGGGACCCTTCCGCGCTGAATCATCATTGGGTTACCACCATTCACGGTCTTTGTGGCTCGGTTCTGAAGGAGTTTCCGAGGGAAGCTGGCTTTGACGGTGAGGAATCGATTCTTCCTGAAAATGAAGCACTAGCCCTTTGGGAGAGAGCGATCGAGACTCTTTGGTATGACGAGATTTCGGACTCGCTCGAAAAAGACCTTGAAACGTTATTGAATCGTGAGACCCGCAGTTCCCTATTACTCTTACTTCAAAGAGTCCGAGAGCTTGTTCCATTCGGTGTCTTGAGGTCTTTCTCTGGGTCTGTCGATCCTGAAGCAAAGGCTTTGGAGCGGATTTCTAGTTATATTATTGAAAAATACCAGAGCCTCAAACAGAGGTTAGGGGTCCTCGATTTTTCTGATTTAGAGAAAGGTGCCAACCGCGCACTTGAACACGAGTCGGTTAGAAAAGCCTATCATTCTAGATTTGCTCTCCTGCTCATCGATGAGTTTCAAGACACGAATCCGGTTCAAGCCGGAATTTTGTGGCGAATGGGCAAGCCTGACTTATCAAATATTTGTGTAGTCGGTGATCCGAAACAGTCCATTTATCGGTTCAGAGATGCTGATGTGAGCATTTTTCAAGAGTACTGTGCTCAGCTCCCCACTCATTTTTCCCTCACCTGGAATTTTAGAAGCCGTCCAAAGATTATTGATTACGTCAACCGCGTCTGTGAGAAGGTCTTTGAAAACTCTGAAATTCCTTTTGAAGCACTTGTACCAAAAAGGGCAGAAACCTCTGAGGAAAATGTTCTTCGTCTCGATCTTACACAACCCTTTGAGCTGGCTCGTTGGATTCTTGAAGAGAATAAAAAAGGGGTTCCCCTGCAAGAGATGGCTTTGCTTGTCCGAAGAATTCGAGGCAATGAACTCTGGTTTAAGGCACTGGAATCTTCCGGAGTTCCTATAGCGATTGGTAGTGGAGGACTGTTTTGGGAGTCTCCACGGGTACGTGAATTGGTTAGTTTTTTGAAATGGTGGGACAATCCGGCCAACTCACTTTCGGGAGCGGTCTTTTTGAGGGCGCCCTGGACTCAACAATTGGACGGGAATTCTCTTTCAGATCAGGTCTTGGATCAGTGGGCAAACCAGAAGCAGAATCTATTGGAGTGCTTTATAAAAAGCGAGCATCCTCTAGCAAAGCGCTTGGCCCCGCTTCGAGCGGTTACGGTCAGGCCAGCAGAACTTCTGGGGGCTCTAGCCGAGGAGGCTTCTCTTTTTGCGGATATGGGGTCGTCGCTCTTGGGCTTGTGGCATCGTTTGGAGCAACTTTCGTCCCAAGGACTCGACTTTCATTCGGTGGTCCAAGAGGTTGCCAGGGCAGTCGAAGAAGGCCGTCGAGAGAGAGACATTCCTGCGCCGAAGACTCAGGGTCAGTTGAGTATTTTGACCTTGCATGGATCGAAGGGGTTGGAATTTAGAAATGTCATTTTGTTGGATTTTGGACCTAAAACGCGCGCGTCCGACGCTCCTCTCTTATTTTGGGATAGGACGCAGGGTGCCTATCTTGCCAAAAGGGATGAGCAAGGACAGAGGGAAAAAAAGAGTCAGGTCGAGAACTCGTGGCGGGAATTGGAACGCCGGAAAAATCTGGCTGAAAGCAAACGCCTTTTCTATGTAGGTCTGACACGGGCCCAAGAGCGGCTAATCTTAGTCTGTCCGCAAATGGAAGACCCTTTTGAGAAGGTGGATCGTCAGAAAGTCTATCAAGAAGACTATTGGCGAGGTTGGGTAGAATCCGCAGGGAATCCCCCGTCGGTTCAAGTCTCAGCTTTAGCTGAAAAAGCCCAAGCTCGGAAAATCCAGACAGTGCCAACACTGAGGGCCAAGCCTTCTCTGTTGAAGGTGAAAACTGTTCGCGCCCGCCACAGTGTAACTGAATGGGTTCTATTATCACGGTGTAAGAGGGCCTATGAATGGACCTACCTTCTCCCCAAGGAGGTTTCAACAGAGCCCAAGGAAGCCACGGTCTTGAGCGCTTCGGAAATCGGATCTCGAATTCACCTCATTTTAGAAAAAGGGGACCTCTCGCAGGCTGAAGCCCTAGAAAAAGAAGTCGGTTCTTCGCGCTTTCTGGCCGCCCCCTTAATTCAGTGGGCGAAGGCTCACTCAGGGTGGATTCATTCGGATCCACAAGCGGGCAGAAGTGTATTTTCTGAACTGAGCTTTGAGGTACCCATCCAAAATGATGTTTTGGTTGGAGTGATGGACCGGGTGATTTTTCATCAGCCCAAGGAGGGCTTGCCGAGCGCTGACCTGGTCGATTTCAAGTTCTCTGATCGACCGGTTTCTACTTGGGCTTTGGTGGATTCCTACCGTGCTCAAACTGATCTTTATAGCTGGGCTTTGACTCAGCTTGAGCCCCAGCTAAGGATGGATAGAATTCGCGCGACCCTGGTTTCCATTTCCCCAGAAGGCGTCAAGATGGTGGGAGTTCCTAATGCTGCGCATCGACTGGACCCACAGCGGCTTTTAGAGAAGGCCCAAGCCTTGATTGACGGAAGGACTGGAGAACCTCAGCCCGGGAAGCAGTGTCGCTACTGCTCCTTCCTTAAACTTTGTCCGGACGGTCTGGAAAAGACGTCTGAAAAGCAGGACTCTGACGCATCACTTCGGGCAATCGTAGATTTTGAGCAGGCGGGCTCCGAAATAAGTACCTGACTTTTCAAGTTCCCAAAACGGGTAAGGGAAGAAGCGAGCCTCTGCGCACTGCCCTTTTTCTACGACGGCCCACTGACGGTCTTCAGAGCTTGCAGTTACAATTTCCCCGCCAGCCTCCTTGATGGCCAGTGCAAATGAAAAAATCTGGGAGGCCGGGACCTGGCTGGTGACGCCAATAATCGTACTGGGTTGGATCACTCGGTCGATCCCAATGACCTCGCCGCTGACTTTTCTAGAAAACACATAGCTGTAGTAATGGAGCGTAAAAGCGGCAATCGTCACAAGAATGAGAAAGCCGAAAAGCCAGGCGACCTTATTTTTAATCGACGCGTAAATGCTCTTGGGTAGGGTATTCATTTGAACATTTGTAGGACTTTCGATCGAAGGTTGCAATACAGCTTTTGAGGTCCAGGTGGTTTCTGCTAGACTAATCAGCTGGGGGATTCTCCTAGACATGCCTCAACACGATTTTACGAAAGCCAGCCATACGATTGTGGTGAGTGATATTCATCTTGCTGATGCCGAGAAGCCCCATCCCGGAAATCCTTTGTGGAAACGGTTTAAAAGGCCCAAACATTTTATTGATAAAGAATTCAAAGCGCTTTTGGAATACCTCCAGGGCCAAGTCAAAACGCCAATCGAATTGGTTTTAAATGGGGATATTTTCGATTTTGATTCGGTGATGACCATTCCTGAGGACCGCGGATTTAGAATTAGCTGGATTGAGCGTATGCGGGGCCTGGCCTCGGAGGAAGAAAAGTCAGTATTTAAGATAGGCATTATTCTGGATACACATCCCCTTTGGCTAGATGCCATTCGCGACTTTCTAATCGCAGGAAATTCAGTGATTTTTGTAATTGGAAATCATGACATGGAATTACATTGGCCAGCTGTGAGGGCCGAAATTCTAGCCAGATTATCTGCGGGGGCCCCAAATTATCCCGATCTGAAGGACCAAGTTCGTTTCTGCGAATGGTTTTACCTAAGCAATAAAGACACTTTGATTGAACATGGCAATCAGTACGATGCTTATTGTCTTTGTTCGAATCCTGTTCATCCTCTGATTAGAAAAGGTTCGCGAGTTTTGGTGCGTCTGCCTTTTGGAAACTTGGCTGGCAAATATATGATTAACGGGATGGGGCTGATGAATCCCCATAATACCAGCAGTTTCATCAAGGCTACCTTTGCCGAGTATATTGTATTTTTCTACAAAAATGTGATGAGAACCCAACCCTTCCTTCTTTGGACCTGGTTTTGGAGTGC
Source organism: Bdellovibrio sp. (assembly GCA_016185105.1). GTDB lineage: Bacteria > Bdellovibrionota > UBA1018 > UBA1018 > UBA1018 > JACPOE01. Next base: position 18,279 of record JACPOE010000033.1, on the reverse strand, counting down.
CATGGTCACGATGTATTATTCTCTGACAGAGGGGTTCCTTCCCGCCATGAGAGATCCGCTCACTGTGGATGCTCGAATCGAGGATATTGCCCTTCGAGCCAATACTACGGTTTCGGCAGTGCTGGCCTTGAAAGAGGTGCATGTCCATCCGGCGATTTTCGATCCTATAAAGATTTTAAGAGAGCTCTGGTTAGACCGTGCTATTCTTTTGGTGCTCATTATATTTGGAAGTTTTCAGTTTTTCGGTTTTCTAAATGTTTTTGCCACTGTTTCAGTTTGGTGGTTCTTCGTGCCAACGGTGATTTTTTTACCTTTGTTTATTTTTTATGCTCGCTCAGTGCAATCAGAGGTGGATACGAGCCAACAAGCCGCTTTTCATTTGGCGCCTTTGAGTGCTCGAATTACAAAAGTAAAAAGAATCGTTCAGGGACATACTCATTTAGAGAATCACAGTGCGGTTGAAGGGGTAGAGGTCTTAAATACGGGGACTTGGTCGCCTGCATATCATGATGTGGAGTGTACACAGCCCTACGGTAGAAAGTGTTTTGCCTGGATTCTTCCCGAGACTCAGAGTGGAAGCTCGGCCTCGCAAGGATCGACATCGGCGGAACAAAGAATTGCGAGACTCTTCGAATGGAAAGAAAACAGCGCTATCTTGATTCCTGGTCCATAAAGCGGGGTAGCTCCCTTTTTGCCTTTCTAGGTTTAATTGTGTGTTTCGCTGCTGGAGCGGGCACAAAAAGAGAACAGAGTCTTCGACTCTCAGATTTGGTTTCTGATCCCAAAACTTCAGGATATCTTCAGGAGTCCGCTGAGGTCCGACTGGAAACTGAGAGTCAGATTGAAGAGTTTAGACCCCTTTTTGAAGATACGCTCAGTGAGACTCAGTCAGCCGCCTTGAAGAAAAATTGTGATACTCCAGGCTGGAAAGACTCACACCCATTGTGTCGCTTGCTTCCTTACTATTTGCGCCGACAACGGGCTTCAAAAAATCAGAGAAGAATGGCTTTGCGAGTTCCCAAGGGAGATGCTGAAGCCGCTTTTAAATCGAGTAACGATACCTATTTTTTTACTCATCTTGGATCTGTGAAATGGCTCTATGCAAAGCTTCGTGAAACTGGGCAGCTTGATGTAGCAGTGGGCCGATATCTAACACGATCAAGCTGTCCTCCTTCTTCGTTTCTGTTGACTCTAGGTTTGCAGCTTGAAACTGATCTTCCTGATCCAGGGATTCAAAAATTCATTTCGAAGATTTACTCGAAGGCCATGGCTTGTGGTCAAGATTTGGCTTCTCTGCAAGCCAGTTACCGTCTCGGGCTATTGCGAATTTTCGAAAATAAGTGCGATGAAGCCGAGGAAATTCTAAGTAAGATTCCTGATACCCCCCAGGCCCCAGACTATCGGGTTCGAATTGGGTATTGGCGTTACTATTGCGGTGTTCAAACTAAAAATACAGCGCTGGCGGATCGGTTGAGGGCTTGGTTGCTTCGAGAGTATCCACTCAGTCTACACACGTTATTGGCCTATTCGGATCGCTCCCTCGAAAAAGACCTTCCCTTTCAGAAAAGAGTCGACCCCGAGATTCATCTCCGTTCGGAGGTTGACCGCAAGTTAGCGCGCTTTACTAGGCTGGTCGAGGGCCTCTTAACGAAGGGTCTCACCAAACCCGCTTCTTTGCTCCTAGAAACGCAGATCACCCGTGTTCAATTGACTGAGCCCGAATTTCAGCTCTATTGGCTTGTTCTATTAAAACGAGCCGGAAACTATCCGGCTAGCTTCTCGTTGTTAGCCAGTACTTTTCGGGCGCATCCTGAACTCATCGCCAGGGATACACTAAGTCTGATGTACCCTTTTGAATATTTTCCCCTGGTTGATGAATTAAGACAGAGCTTTGATCCTTATTTGATCATTTCCCTGATACGTCAGGAGAGTGCCTTTGATGCTTCGGCGAAGAGCGCGGCGGGAGCTCGCGGGTTGATGCAGATTCAGCCTTCCACCGCTCACCACATTGAACGAGTAGGGGCACAGCAACTCTTTAATCCTAGGACTAATATTCGTCTTGGTGTGAAATACCTCACACACCTCACCCGCGAATTTTCGGATGAGAAAGAGCTTTCCCTGGCTGCCTATAATGCTGGACCCACAAAAATTAAATACTGGCGGCAACGGTTTCCAACCGAAAATCGGCTTCTTTTTCTAGACCTTCTACCCCTGAGAGAGACCCGAGACTACGTCACCTCTATTGCTAGGAATTACTTTTGGTATAGAAAGCTTTATGCTCCTGGTACAAAACCAGGCCCTGAAAATGCCTTCTATTCGCTTTCTGCCCTATGGGGGCCCACAGAACGAGGTGAGGATTCTAACCTGACCCTGCCCAAAGACCGAACCCCCAGCAATCTAAGCGATTTGCCGAGAACTGAATAAGAGGGTATAGAAAGAGGCATGAAAAAAGTGAAGTTTGAGGCCACCCCTACTGAGCAATTGCGAGAGATTAAAAAAGGCGTTTCGGAACTTTTACCTGAAGCCGAATTCCTAAAAAAGCTCGAGGACTCCTACCGTGACGGGCGGCCTTTGGTTGTTAAGTTTGGTGCTGATCCATCCCGACCCGATTTACATCTGGGGCATGCGGTGGTGATCAATAAGTTGAAGCTTCTTCAGGATTTTGGACACGAAGTTAATTTTTTGATTGGAGACTTTACTGCCCAAATTGGAGACCCAACGGGGCGGAAGAAAACCCGAGTTCAGTTTGGCTCAATCCAGTGAAGTTGGCTGAATTTCTACAAACTTTGATGACTACTACGCTGGTTCAACTTTTGTCGCGCGAAGATTTTACTGAGAGATTCAAAAGCGAAGAGCCGATTTACCTTCACGAGTTTATGTACCCCATTTTGCAAGGGTATGACTCGGTTGCGATGAAAGCAGATATTGAACTGGGGGGGACAGACCAGAAGTTCAACCTCCTGATGGGTAGGCATCTCCAGAAGTGTTACCAACAAGACCAGCAGGTTCTTTTGATTACCCCGATTCTAGAAGGGCTTGATGGAGTGAATAAAATGTCCAAGAGCATGGACAATTACATTGGTCTGACAGAGCCTGCAAAAGACATGTTCGGTAAGGTGATGTCCATCTCGGATAGTTTGATGCTCCGGTACTATGAACTAGTCAGTAATCTGTCTGTGGATTCTCTTGCAACGCTTAAGGCAGATATTCAAAGCGGCAAGGCGCATCCGATGGAGGCTAAAAAGAAACTAGCTGAAGAAATCGTCGATCGCTACCATGGCAAAGGCAAAGGGGCCGAAGAGAGACTCCGGTTTGAAGAGCTGTTTTCTAAAAAATCTAGCTCGGCTGATATTCCTTCTGTCACGCCCGTTCTGGATGAGCAGGGTCGTTTGAATCTGGGTAGTTTAATGGTTGAACAAGGAGTTGTTAAATCTCGGTCCGAAGCTCGGCGCCTCTTGGTTCAGAATGCGGTTAAGTTGGATGGTGCTGTGGTTAAGGAGGAGATTTTGGCCTTGGATCGGGGGCGTGAATATGTCCTTCGTTCTGGGAAAATTCATCATGTTCGGCTTTTGCTTTAATTATGCTTTTGCCGGGTGGTGTGCGTGGGTTTGGGAATAGAGAGGGTCGGGCTCCTGCCCTCCTCGCGCCGGCTTTCGCCGGCTTGCGCCATCCATGGCGCGAGAGCCCTCTCTATTCCCAAACCCACGCACACCACCCCGAAAAAGCATTATTTTTTTCTTTTCCTTTTTCTTCTTTTTTTCTTTCTCTGTTTCTATTCCTTTTTCTTTTTCTCTTTTTCTCTTTTTTTTCTATTTCTTTTTTTTTCTATTTCTTTTTTTCTTTTTTTGGAGGTCTTGTGTCTGGTTCGGATTCTTTGGTTGATCGCGGTAGTCTTCAGCGGGTTAAGGATGCTCTTGCTTTGAAGGGGGTTGATTTTGCTGTTGTTGAGCTTCCTTCTAGTACTCGTACTGCTGTTGATGCTGCTCGCTCTATTGGTTGTGAGGTTGCTCAGATTGTTAAGTCTCTTGTTTTTTGTTCTTTGACTTCTCGGAAGCCTGTTTTGGTGCTGGCTTGCGGTATTAATCGGGTCAACGAGGCTCTTGTTGCTGAATATGTTGGCGAACCGATTTTTAAGCCTGATGCTGCTTTTGTTCGTTCGGCCACTGGGTTTGCTATCGGAGGGGTCTCTCCTGTGGGTCATATTCAGCCGATCTTCACTTTGATCGACGAAGACCTGCTTAAGTATCCTCGTATCTGGGCTGCGGCTGGGACCCCTAATTCGGTTTTTGGGTTGGATTCTGCTGGTTTATTGGCCCTTACTGGCGGGCGGGTTGTTAAGATTACCTAGGTTGCTCCCTCTCGGTTAGATGTTTGGCTTTGACTCTTTTTGTTGTTTAATTTATTAAATGACTAATATGTACATTGGTCGGGTTTGGCTTTTGGTTGTTTTTCTGCTTTTTTGTCTTTCCTTTTCTGCTTTGGCGGTCAGCCCTTCTTCCTCCGAGCTTTGGGAAAATGTTCGATTTGTTCATCTTACGGATGTTATTCGAAACAGTACGGTGGTTCCTGGGGCTTCTTCTTTGGTTACTCTTGCTCACCCTCAGCCTCTTCCCCAGTCGTTTTTGTTTGATTTAGAGGATGGGGTTGCTCCTTTCTATGTTGCTCATTGGGGTCATCAGAAAAAGTTTCACATTGTTGATGTCAATCAGCTTTTGCCTCCTCAACGGATTACATCCCACTGGCATGTCTATGAGGGGGTCCACGATGCGGTGGACGGAAAAAATTGGAACGATCGGAAGGTCGCCATTGTTGAAAGAGCTAAGTACTTCAAAGGCCAACTCTATGGTGGAACTAACAGAGACTTCATGGTCATTGGTCCCCACCGCCTTAGCCGAGAATCTTATATCATTGCTCCTCGTTCTTTGGAGCGGACGCTTCGCCTTGGGAACCCTCAGTACGAAGGTCATTGGTGGTTTTATGAAGACTCTGAGCACCGGAATGCTGCAGAGGCAGTGGATTTTTTAAATACTTTGTTCAAAAATGTTAACTCGAAGGACTGGGTCATTACTTCTGAGCGCAAACCGAGTTCACTATCATTAATAAAGAAATGGCTAAATATAACTGGGGTTTGTCAGGCCCTTCTGAGTCTGCTCTCCCTCGTGAAAAGTTGAAACAGTGTCAGGATTTGGTTGGCGAGTTTGCCACCGTTGAAAATAAAATGAGCCATCTTTCTCCAGAAGCAAAGGGTAACTTCGTAAGCTTTCGCCAAAAACTTGCAGGTTTCATGACGACTGTGGGTTGTGATTCCCAGTTGAGTTTCTAGAGGGCTACCGGCGTAGAAGTTAGCGGCTCTGTTTCAGAGAGTGTTAGAGTCTGGTCAGACACCGTTTCTTTCTCATTTTCGAAGGTCACTGTGTCCCTTCTGAAGGGAGACCTTGAGCGACGCGAGGCTAGCTTGGGCTTTGCTACCGGCAGATATAAGGTTTGCATGAAGCCATACCAGTTGCTGTACTTTTCGTAAAAGATTGATTTCGCGAAGTCGTCAGCTCGGTCCGCGTAGTCTGCGTCGTTCTTAGGTAGCCAGACAGCTAGACCTCTTGGACCAATTTGTTGGTAAGGGTCAAATTCCGGATAGTTGGTCCCTAAGGCCGAGTTCACGACAGCATAGTTGAGTGCATCATAGGTCAATCTGACTTGCTCTTTGAGCTGGAGGGCTCGCGGATCTTTCTCTGCCAGCTCGTGCAAAGCCTTCAGAAAGCTTCCAAAGTCTTGGGTCCCTTCGTCGTAGATCTTTCCTTTTTCTACGATTAAACGAATTTTCATCCAATGATCATCGCTTTCAGTGATGTATTTTTGGAGGGCCAGGCCCAAAGCATCCATTGAAGGTAGGAGTGTTCTTCGGAGTTGTTTTGTTTCCAAAGAGTTTCCCGTTAAAAAGGCAATTGCTTTCGGGTCAGTACCCGCTTGGGTTCCTCCTGGAAGGAGAGATTTCTTATACAGATATGGAATAGTCCAAGACAGAAGATATGCCTCGTCTAGGTTGTAGTAGGCCCGGCGTCCTTCATGGGGATTAGACCCGTCTTCTAGCATCTTCCTGGCTTTTTTGAAGTGGCCCCGATTCATTGCTGCTAGCAGGTCACCGTAGGGAAGGCCGGCATAACTTTGGGTGTCTTCAGAGCCGATGATAAACCGCGCATTTTTATCGAGCTCCGAGGTTGTTTCTACAGTTTGCATTCGACAGGCATCTGCGACCAACACATCGATTTTGTCTTGAATTTGATTTTGTACATCGTTCAAGATTTCACGCAAACTGGGGATATCAAGCCGTTCTCCTTTCGGCCAGATTGCAATTCCCCCTGGAGCTTTGCGTCCCTCTTTCTTCGAGGTCCACCCTTTTCCATGTCCCCAAACAATCACTAGGTAGTGCTCGGATGGGTAGGCTCTGGTTCCCCACATTAAAAAGTCCCGAAAGCGTTCTTTAACCGAGTCTCCTCGGATGGGGTCCGAACTGATGATAGGTGAGTGGATCTCGGCTAAGCTGAGTTTTGCTAGCTCGTCCGGGCCAAGGTTTCTGCGTGGACTCAAATGGCTTTGAAAAAGATGCATCCTTCGGGAGTCTGATGTTGTCGGATTATCCCACTGAACAATGACATCTGTCTTAAGAGTAGATCCGGTGATCTTGGTCGCCTTTTCGTATACCGACTCCATCTCATACATATCTGCGATAGAGTAAGGGACTAGCTTTGGCTCTACTGCCATGTAAATCAATACAGTCCATTTTTTATTACAATCAGATCGTTCAATTTTATTGCTGGTGAGACGGTTTAGGAAAGTGGTGTAGCCTTCATTTCCTTTTGGAGTCAGTACAGTGTCGGTGAGAAAATTATATTGGTAGTCCTCTACTTTTCGATCTGACCACAGTTCTTCACAAGTACGTGCAGGGAAAGCCGAAAGGGATGAATCCCCTGTGTTTCCAGTTGGCCCTGAAGCTACAGCAAGACTCATCCCTCCCAAAATCCATAGCGCCAGAGACAGAAACATGATTACTCCCCCTGGCGCGGACCATTAACAATGATTAATGCGAAAGTCCAATGAGCGACTCAACTACGAGTCCCAACGGAACTCCTGATGAGGAAGCAGCGGCTGCCGATGGGCTCCAGGTGCGCGGAAATGGAGTTGATCCATTCCAACTCTGATTTTGACGCAGCAGGTTTACATCGTAGTTCGTAAGTGCGCGAGCTTGTGGAGCAGGAAGCCATAAGAAATCTGGGTGAGCGCGCTGATACCATTCTCCGCCGATGATCTGGTAATTGGCATCCAGTTCGAGATCATAGAGGTAATCCACGGCCACGCGGTTGTCCTGGCTTGCGCTATCTGTCATAGCGTGACTGGGGTCGGTTTCCTTAACATACACAAGTCGCATTGAAACACCGACAAAGTAGGCGGCTCTGTTTGAACGGTAGCCGCGAAGCAGCTGTAAGGGTCACAGCATTTTGGGGTCTGGAAAGCATGAACGCGGCGGGTGCCCATCCGTGACAGATTCCCATCCACGTCTCTACGTTTCCACCGCCGTATTTTGCGCCATCGTTCGCCATGGCCACTGTCAGTGTCCAGTTCGGGTCACCCACTAAAAGGTCATACTTCTCAGCAGGCGATAGGTTGTCAATTGAACAAGCGGAGTTCAAAATATACCAGCGGTTCTGATTCCAGTTTTTAGAAAATGGAAAATTAGGATCGGCATATCTTTTTGCAATTACACCAGTGTAGATAGGCCAATAGTCATCGGACCACGGGCTTTCACTTAGCCGGCTGGTCATCAGGCCATTTTGCTCTATCGCTTGCAGTGATGTCAGGCGCAGCTGATCCACCAAGTTCTCTGGATCATCGTTGTTGTAAATGGGGGCTCGTCCCTCATTCCGAAATATTCTGGCGCTCTTTTGAAAAAAGTCCTTTTGATAGATGAAATCTCCGGAAGAAATACTTTCTTGGGAAAATACGCTAGACACTGAAATTGGATTGCCTGTCGAAGGATTAAACTTGGCAATATTCTTATGGTCCTTCATGAAAGCCTTGGGATTGGCATCAAATTCCGACAGCTTTTGGTTTAAGGCTTGAGCGTCAATTGCTGCGATCCCATCTTCGATAGAAGTAGAATTCGGAGTCATCGCCCAATAGTTTGCTGATGCCGAGAATGGAACAATTACTCCAAGCGCAATACTGGATAGTAGAAGTCTTCGCATGAGATGCGGAGACAGCTTATAGTCAAGATTCACTAGATACCCCCCGGTTGTGAAATTAAATCTAAGTTGAAGAGTTAATTTCTAGTTCCGAGGTACGTAAGTCAAGACCTAAACAGTGGCTAGGCGGGCCGTGATTTTCTCAAAAAATTCTCCGGAATAATCGGCTGCATGAATTTTAAGAAATTCAGCAAAAGTCGCGTTGCCTTTCTTCTCCCAGATAAAATAGGTGACATCCTGAGCCACGATAAACAGTGACGCTAGAGGTCCAATGTCTCTGGCAGTCAGTCCACGGGGAATTCCACTTCCATCAGGTCGTTCGTGATGATGCAAGATGATGTCGCTGACTTCTATAGGGATTTCCTTCAAACCACTGACTAAGAGTGCAGTCTCGTCTGCATGTTTCTTAAATTTTTCTAACTTTTCCTGCTGTTCTTTAGGGTAGGTGTTGGTTGCTTTGAAGGTAGTCTCAAGAATCGCTATATCTTCTTCTTTGATTGACATGTCGTGCAAAAATGACGCTAGTGCTAGCTTGTATTGAGTAGATTCCGAGGACCAGCCCACGGCCGAGGCTATCAAGCAGGAAAGCTGAGCAAGCAAGGCGCTGTGGCGATAAAGAAATTGGGTCGTGTCGCTCTTCAAAAATAGATCAGACAGTTTGGGCAGGTGAACCACAGTTTTAATTGCCAATTTTGCAGAAGCTTTCGCTAGCTCCTGCGCTTCCGGAGTAAAACCAAAGGTTTTAATCGTTTCATACACAGATTCGTAGGCACCTTCTAGAGCCTGACAGCTAGCATTCCAAGGAAGGGACTTTGCTAAGCTTAGAGTGCCAATCTCACCTGTAAATTTAGTAAGAAACTGATCACACTCATTCCGTTTCATGTAGAAGACTTCAATGTTTCGAGACTTATAGGTCTTATAGTCTTCAGACGTGAAAGGATCGCCTTTTTTAATCAGCTTCACGAATTTATTGTCAGCGAGCTTGATGTAGATATCGCTGTCCAAAATGTTCACACAAAGCAGAGTTTTTAGACGAACGGGAAAGTACTCAGCATCTTCAGGACTTCTTCCTGGTTCAGTACTGAGGGCTATTCGTTTAATCGTCGAGACTAAATCTTCCCAGCGAAAAGGCTTGCCAATGAAAACGGTGGGCTTTTTAGTCTTAAACTCAGGAAGAGAGTTGGGTTCTAGAGAGGTACAAAGGATAAATGGAACTTTGGGTCTTTCTTTCAGAACAAAATTAAAAAGATCGCCACCGGTGCCATTATCCATATGGTAGTCGCTGATTTGGGTATGTCGGAGGGTTAAAAATTCACTTCCTTTATTTAATGATTCTATCTGATGAATGCTAAAGATCAATCGATCGTTTGTGTCGAGTATTCAGGAAATGCCAAGGAGTTGAAAATGAAAGGAAAATTACTTTTTTTTAAAAATAACCTCTGCTATATCAGTGGACTAAATCGTTTGTCGCTTCAGAGTTGTGCGGGCGTGGTGCCAAAGCCTCTTTGAAAATGCCGTTTCAGCGTGTGCCGGAAGCGGGACGCGGCTCCCAGCCTTAAGGAGGTCTCATGGGTAAAAAACTATATGTAGGAAATCTTCCCTTCTCAGCAACCGACCAGATTCTGGTCGACACCTTTTCTCAATGTGGAACTGTTGAGTCCGCAAAGATCATCGTGGACCGCGATAGCGGCCGTAGCAAAGGTTTTGGCTTTGTTGAGATGTCAAGCGAAGCTGAGGCCGCAGATGCAATCGCGAAATTTAATGGCGCGGATTACGACGGTCGTCCTATGACCGTTAACGAAGCTAAGCCCATGGTTCCCCGCGACAATAATCGTCGTGGTGGCGGCGGCGGCGGTGGCGGATTTGGTGGCGGCGGTGGACGCGGCGGTCGCGGTTTTGGCGGCGGCGGCGGTGGACGCGGCGGCCGGATGTAGTCAGTGAGAACTTGCTACGTCTAATTTAGAACTATAGAGGCTCTGTGAGCGTTTCTGGGTCTGATGATCCAGAGCCTCACAGAGTTTTTTTTTCGTATGACTGCTTTCGACCGTAGGTACCTGTGTCCATCTTACTTAGTGTTCATCAGCTGAAAAAAGCTTTTGGGGCTCGCCCCCTTTTCGAGAATATAACCTTTTCAATTGAAACCGGTGAACGAATTGGCCTAATTGGCCCCAACGGAGCGGGTAAATCTACACTTCTAAAGATATTGGCTGGACGAGTCTCTGCGGATGAAGGCAAGGTCTCGGTTCAGCGTGGGGTTCGATTTGGCTTTTTAGAGCAAATCCCGCTGTTTCAGCCGGGAGCAACCGTGCAGAGTACCGTTTTAGAGGGTGCGCCGGCCGCTGATGCTCATGACTGGGAAGTCACCCTTAAAGTGGATGAGATTCTTTCGAAGCTTTCTCTGAACGAGCTGGGGGCAGATACCCTAGTCGATACTCTTTCCGGGGGCTGGAAAAAGCGCGTTGCCCTCGCCCGCGAATTGATGCGGGAACCCGATCTTCTATTTCTCGACGAACCAACGAATCATCTCGATGTCGAAGGAATTGAATGGTTGGAAACCTTTCTGGCTGGGGCAGGGCTTGCAGCCGTTACTATTACTCATGATCGAGTTTTTCTTCAGGCCGTCTCAAATCGGATATTAGAGTTGGATCGCAGAAATCCTGAAGGGATTCTCAGTCACCATGGGGACTATGCAGATTTCTTAGACATCAAAGAGCAGAAGCTTGCCGCTCAGCAACGTCAGGAAGTTCGTCTGAAAAATACCTTGAGGCGCGAAGTGGAATGGCTGAGGCGTGGGGCTAAGGCAAGGACCACTAAACAGCAGGCGCGAATTCAAAGAGCAGGTGAATTGAAATCAACCGTTGAGGAAGTGGCCTATCGGAATCAATCCCAGGTCGCTCGGTTAGACTTCGGTGCATCCGATCGGAGTCCAAAAAAGCTAATTGAAGCCAAAGGGATTTCAAAATCCTACTCTGGAAAAACAGTGGTACCCAAGCTGGACCTCTTGGTAACTCCAGGCTCTAGGATTGGCCTTTTGGGGACCAATGGGTGTGGAAAGTCCACTTTGATTCGAATTCTTTTAGGGGAAGAAAGACCAGACACAGGTGAAGTTTTCAGATCTGATCTTTTGCAAGTGGCCTACTTTGAACAAAATCGAGAAAGCCTAGATCCTAATCTCTCTGTTTTGAAGACTTTGTGTCCGACCGGAGACACAGTCGATTACAGGGGAAACCGAGTCCATAACAAAAGCTATCTGGATCGATTTTTGTTTTCCCATGCCCAAATGGAAATGGCAGTAGGGAAACTTTCCGGGGGTGAGCAAAGCCGTCTTTTGATTGCTAGGCTAATGCTCCGTCAAGCAAATCTCTTGGTCCTAGACGAACCGACAAATGACCTCGACATGGCAACGTTGGACGTTTTGGAGGAAGTTTTGAAGGATTTTAACGGCGCGGTCCTTCTAGTTTCTCACGACCGGTATTTTTTGGATCAAGTTTCTACTCAGATTCTCGCTTTTGGGACGGACGAGCGGGGCGCCAAAGAGATTGTGTCTTTCACTGGATTGGATCAATGGGAGGTCTGGCATCGAGACCAACGCGCACCACAAAAAGAGTCGAAACCTCAGGCTGCTGCTCCCTCGAGCGAAAAAAAAAGTGACGGGACCGCTGCTTCACCTTCAAAAAGGAAAAAACTGAGCTACAAGGAACAGCGCGAACTCGATGAAATGGAGCCCGCCATTCATAAGGCTGAGGCTCGTTTGCAGGAACTCGAGCTTCAGAGTGAAGATCCGAAAAATGCGACCCAATCTATTTTGTTGGGCCAGATTTCAAAAGAGATGGCCGAGTTACATGCCGAAATTGATCGTCTGTATTCGCGTTGGGCTGAGCTTTCAGGCGAATAGCTGGATCTAGAGGCAACAGCGAAATCCGTTGCTGTTTGCAGGGCCCATAGCATTTGAGTTATAGTTTAAAGTGCACGGTCCGGGACTGCCCGGAGAAAATGCGAGCGGTACGTTGTTGAGACCGCCCCACCCCCACTCTCCAGTCCACTCAAACGATCCACTTGGGGAATAAATTCCACTCACACATCCACTAAACCACTCCCGAACAGAACAAAGGTGAGCACCCTCACTCATGCAGGTTGTGACGGCGGTGGTCCAAGAGGATCCACCATGAACTCCCGATATGCAAACCAGTCCGGGGCCTGTGGCAGCCCCGTTCGGAGCAGCCGAATAGCCTGCCGGGCAGGCAGCCGGTGCTCGTGTGGGCATGGGTTCCCATCGGCCGTTCCATCCCAAGAAATAATTTCCGGTTCCGCCAGTTGGACCCGTTACCGCTAGTGCCCCACTCGGACCTACTGGCATTCCGTGAATTCGGATAACGGTAGCCCCCGTAGAAGCTGCTACAACGTCACCACTCAAAGCCCCTACGAGATCAGCGGGGGCAAGGAAATTCCCTTCGACCACTACACCGCGATTATTGACTGAAACTTTCGTGTATATGCCAGTGCCACCCGAAACCCCAGGTGCAAATGCCGAAGAAAGTGTAAGGACGCCTGACGCATTGATGCTTGCATCTCCCGACAGCGACACTGGGGCGGCCACACCCACGGCAGACCCTACAAGAATTTGGGAGGTACTTAAGGGCAATCCGAAATACCCAGTTCCTCCAGAGACTCCATAGGCAAGAGGTGCCAAGGCACCGATGGGCAGATTTCCCACCGGTAGATTAATAACGCCTCCGCTGTAGGTGAGCGGTCCCGCCACCGATATTGCTCCTTGGGCTCGTGAATTCGTAAAGTAGAGCGAGCCGCTCTCGGGTACCACTGAAGTATTCAAAGTTTGAAAAGTTTTGTCGCCTCGGAAATATTGAGCTGTAGAGCCCACCGTAATTTGGGGCTCTTTTGTGTTGAGCTGTCCTTGTATTGAACCTGAGGTGCCAGCCAGTGCTGTAAGATCTCCCGTCGTAACTCCCGCAGCGGTAGCGACATCCGAGGCGGTCAAAGTAATGGCCCCGTTTCTAGTATTGAAACTTGTGACTGAGTGCGTGTCGACGTAGTTCTTCGTGGCAGCTTGTCCACTTGAAGCAGGCTCACCAATAAAAAGGTTCCCACCAGAATCAAAATAGGAAGCTACTGAGAAGTCGCTTCTTTGGATCTCAAAAAGGTTAGCAGTTTGCCCGGCAACGGCTTGGATAATCTCTCCTTTTTGTCCAACACCTGCTGGAATAATTTCAAGGCGACCCACTGGGGTCTGGGTGCCCAGGCCGAGACTTCCGAGGGAATAGGAAGTACCTGAGCCTAGGTTATTTGTCCCTGAATTTGCTGACACAAGGTAAAGGGAATTGTGATTGTGCAACGAGGATGCATCGCCGTTACCAGTTAGCGTATTCAGATTGCTTTGACTTACATTTCCAGAGGCCTGAATAAAAGAGGTGGGAGTCAATCCTTGAAGCGTCTCAGCAACTAAGGCTTGCGGAGCTGCCGAAAGAATTTGATTAGGAGTCAGCTGCACCGTCCCGAGAGATGCACTTTGAAGGGTAATTTGAACCTGTCTCGAGTCACCGGTTGCGGGCGTGTAGCCAGATGGACACCCGCTAGAGGGGCCAAGCAATTGTGTCGCAGTATTGTTATTAAAAACCTGAGCCATACTCAGACCAGGGTCTGAACCGACGATGCGTTTCCCACTGCCGACTCCGGACCCTATTTCAATCGAAAAGTAGCCGTTGGTGTTGGTGACATCATAGGACTGGAATTCTTCATAGAGTAAACACGTGTTAGAAGTTCCGGGGGAAAGAATTCCCACTGTAAATGAAATCACTCCTGAAAGGGGTGTTGACCCCGAAGAATCCATCAATTGTCCTTGTAAGGTAAAACTCTGAGAAACGTTTCCTGCGAAACTTTCCGCTGCCGGGAGTGTAAGGATAAAAACTAATAAAATTAGTTTTAAATTTTTACTATTTAATAACAACATTTTTCAACGTCACTCCTGGCCCAGTCGAACTTTGGACCCCATTTTTCAGCCAAACTAAACCGTTGACTCCTGAACCACTGACCACGGCTTGACCTCCGCCTACTTGAACTCGATTTTCAGTGAGTTTTGGCAACGGGGCTTTTGTTTGATTGCTCGAAGGACCCTGCGACGAGAAGGGAGCATTTGCTACAAGCTGTGCCCAATTGAACTGTGCGTTTCCGCACCCAGAATAGGCAAAAGAAAAAAGTAAAAAAGCAGCAAGAGACACCCCATCCCGCGCGAATCTTCTATATTCTGTTCGTTTGGTTTTTTGCATCAGCTTCAATTACCCTGACCTGTTTTGGTCTCTATTCCATTATATGGGCCTTGGTGCATCTAGTCATAAGATTGCGAGGTGGTAACTTGTTGAAAGACTTAGTGAAGTAGAGGTTCTAAACAAAATCTTAACAACTGTAAAAATACATAAAACAAGTTTAGTATATTGAATTAATGAAGCCCGAACTTAGCAAATTCTACAAAGATGACGCCTACCAGGGTTTCAAAGGCGAATTTAATCCGGAGGCATTTAAGGAGTACACCGATTTTGTAAAATCAGAGTTAGGAAAGGAATCGCTAATTGAGCTGGGCTCTGGATCCGGTGCCGCGGCGTATGCCTTGCATATGGCGGGAATTCAAGTCACGGCATCCGATATTTATCCCGCAACTGCGCAAAGGAATTTCACTGAAAAGCAGATTCCTATTCCCGTACTCGAAATTGATCTTTTGAATAATGTTCTGGCTCCCGATACTGCCCCTAATTACTCACTCTACCGTGTAATCGAACACCTGGAAGATCCCCAAGCTTGTATCGAGGAGTGTTACAGAACGCTTAAGCCAAATGGAAAGCTCATTATTATTAGTCCAAATCTACTCTCTCCCTTGGCGAGTTTGAAAGTGATCCTTCTCAGCTTGCTAAGGTATTGGAAAACGCCGGTTTTCAAGCGAATGGATGGGTATACGTTTCCTTATGGAAGTAGTCTGTTGGAAGCTTTCTATTTCTTGTTTAGAAACTTGTTCGTTTCAACTCAGCTGAGTTTAGTTTCCAAGAAGCCGAAACCAAGATTCAGAGTCCCCTGCATGAAGAAGCCAGCCTTTAGTGACTCAGATGCCGTTTTCCTAAGCGAACCTCTGACCGTGCGAAACCTAATGAAAAATGCAGGGTTTCAGATTGTTTCCTTTCAGCGTCCCAGGGGGACTTGGATCTGGGCTGGGAGCTTGTGGATCGTTGGGGTTAAGCCATCGGCCCATTCGAAAATCGAACTCACTAGGGTAGAACCTACCGTATTTAAAATTTAAATAATGTACTAAAACAATCTAGTTATTTGCCTCTGTTTGGGGCTTTTCGTGTGATTGGACTAGAAAGGTTTAGGACATGTTTAAAGAGTTATTTAGTGTGAGTCGGAGATTTCTTTTCAAAACCAGAATTTTAGCACTTCTTGTTGGAGGTGTACTCTTGTCAGTAGGGGCAAATTCTTTTGCAGCCCAAATCATTGTTCCTCTGGGAGACAAGCCCTTCACTCCGGAAGAAAAAGCGCTGATTCTCAGGACGCTCCAGTCTCATACAGGTATTCAGGCAACCACTTTTCATCCGAGGCCAAGCCAAGCTGTTGCGGAAGAGCTCGAGGCCCGGAAAATTGCACCCTTCAAGATCATGGAAGTTCCAGATGTCGTCTATGAACTCTGGGGCCTTCACTATGCTTTCAGTACCTATCAGCCGGGTAAATATAAGAGCGAAAGCGATGCGCAAAATGACATTTATTTTACTACTTCACTAAATATCTTTCGTGAACTTGACCCAGCAAATCCCAATATGGAAAAAATGCTGAGTCACATTTTAGAGCGCTATCAGCAAATGACGGAGGCCTCTATTCCACGGTTTCCAGGATCTAGCAATAGTATTCCGGAGCATGGTACTCATCTGTTTAGGGCAATTGTCGAGGAAAGCAGGACTGGTTTTTTCTTTGATGTCCTTCGATTAGAAGAAGCAGCGATGCGTAACGACCATGTCCTGCTTTGGAGAGGAACGGATGGGTTTCTGAACGAGCACGACGGAAGACCGACCTGCTTTCTGGATCTTCCGCTTAAAAGGAATTCTCTCTTTTCATCAAATGAACCCTATGACCTTACTAATCCAGCCCTCCTGCCTGTAAAGAGTTTCAAGCTAATGGACCTGTCCTATGGTCAGACGCTTATGGGTGGGAGTTTATTTGATGGCTTCTGCCGACCTAAAAAGTCTGCATGTAGCTTTGTCTATTACAAGACGGGTAGCCAGATTCTTTATACTCTTTCGATTCCAAGGAGAGTCTTCTTTGATAACCGGGACTTGTTTTCTTATGACCGAAGGACTTCTCCTGAGTTTGCGTTCATTGGAAGTGGGGACGATTTTCATCCTCACTTCAGGAGCGTCTCAGAGAGCAAAGACCTTTTTTCAAAAGGAAAGAGGTTTGCAACACTTCTTCGGGACTATAGTATTGTTGTGAGAAATAAGACAGAGTATCGCGACGATCAGATTCATAATAGTCACAGAGATTTGGTAGTTTTTTTTGATCAGCAGCTCGTTCAGCTTCATGCTGATACAGCAAACGAGTCGAACGGATTGTAGAGCTGCGGACTCAATAGAGTTAGCGTCTCATCAGTTGCATGATCGGTCCTTTGGATAGTCCGGCATGGCAAGGGATTTATAGATTTGTTCGACGGAGTGATGCGCTGAGTAAATTGTTTTGTTGTAGATTTGAAGGTTAGACTAAGTTCAATCCCTAATTGACCAGTAGTAAGCCAAGTCTATATTATCAAAACATATGAAAAAAATTTGCAAGAATGGCCTTCTTTCTGGGATTTTTCTGGTTTCCGGATTTTTTGGTTCTTTTGTCATTGCAGATACCAAAGCCGAACTTGAACAAGTCGAGGCGAGTTTGGAGCCTTTACAGAAAGACCTTTTTAGTGTTCCAAACACTGCATCATGCAAGCCGTTTCGGGAGAGTTTAACTGGAGACGTCAAAGGTTTACTCACGAGGCGACTCCTGGCAGCTTCGCGGCTTTTTAAGAATAAACAGGGCAATCTGAATCTCAACGGATTCCAGAAGAAATTTAATACGGGGAAGAAATACTGTATACCGGCGGAGGTTAGCTCAGAGGTATTAATTGAGCTGTTTAATTCTTATTTAAAAACATCTTGTAATCAATCATGGAAGAATCCCTCGCAGGCGTTTAGGGATTTTTATTCGGATTGTGTAAAAGAAGCCAACTCTCCAAATAAAGATGAGGTCTTGTTGTTTCTTCAGCAGCCATTCAGAGTGGAAAGGCCATCAGAGGCTCAAATTAATTCTAGAAAGAGCTCGGTACCTTGTACGGTAGAACGGGGACTGACTGACTTGATGGTTAGCTTGGGGAGGTCTCAGTCGGATTCTAATCTCGCTGCCTATTTGCCAGAACAACCATCGATTGGAAAGCCTCGAAACTTCGCTGAATTCCAAAGCCACACCCGGTCTGACGAGGCGATGCGAGCGAGTCTTGGGCTAAGCGAAAAAAAAGTCCCACAGTCTCAAAAAGAGAAGCTCATAGAAAAAGCAGCGCTTTCGGAAAGGGACTCAGAGGGAATGTTTCACACTCAGAACTTGGATGTGCGTAGGATCGAGGCCCTCCCTTTGACCCAACGGGAGTTGTTGCTTGAAAGAATGCAAAAAGAGGTGGGAATCCTGTTTGATCATCTCGTTTCCGATGCCAATAAGGACCCACGTAAGACGGAAGAGGTTAAGCGACAGCTCGTCTATCTGGCTCATCAGATGCAAATGCAGCAGGTACACCCTGGATTGCAAGAGGTATTGGAAGGTGCAAGCAGCGGTCATGGCAGTGGTAACGTTCTCAATGGAATCAGCAGTAAAGGGCTTGAATATATTTCGAAGTATATAGTTCCGTCTAAGATAGTGGATCACGTTGAGGGAGGGGTATACAAGGGGGCAGAAAAGGTCAGAGTGGAGGAATTAGAACAGAAGATTGTGCGTCTGATGAATATGCAGCCGGAAATTAATGAAAATTATC
>JACPOE010000022.1 GCA_016185105.1 Bdellovibrio sp. | reverse complement strand
GTAGAGCCGTGGTCCGATTGTCTACGCCCCAAGTGACTTTGGTAGGAGCCCAGTAACCGTCCACTAGACGTTTGTAGCTATTCACATTGGGTGCGAAGAACGGCAGAATTTCAGGTAAGCAACGTAGCTGTCCGGCGACGTAACTCTTAAAAACATCGCTCATCCGGTTTGGATCTTTAGCATTATAAAACAGATTTTCAGTGCCTTCTAAATTCCAAAGGCTCTGGTGGGAATGCCCGCTGCATCCCGGCAGATCAGCATTCCATTTCGCCATGAAAGTAGGAAGAATTCCAAATCGGTAACCGATTTCTTTTGCGGCGGTCTTAAATAAAATCGCGCGATCCGCAGCTTCCAATGCGTTTGAATAAAGTAAAGCCGCCTCTAAAACTCCCGGACCAGTTTCAGTGTGGAGCCCTTCGATTGGAATCTGGAAGCGGCGAAGCTCATCCATCAGTGCCGCAAAAAAGGGCTGATTTAAAGTTGTTCTCAGAATCGAGTACCCAAACATTCCAGGGCTAATCGGTTGAGGGGCAAAAGTATTTTTGTCGGCCAGGCTTTGAGGGGTCTCTTTGAAATTGAACCATTCAAATTCCAATCCAAAAGTCGCTTTGAAGCCACCTTTCTCGCCTTTGCGGATCACCTTCTTCAAAAGATTGCGAGGGCAAACAGCATTGTCAAAATCTGCCAGAAAAAAGGGCGTGTCATTCTCCCAAGGAATGTTCCGGTGGGTGGCAATGTCTATTTTAGCCTGAGTGTCGGGGTACCCAGTATGCCAACCGGTAAATTTAACGTTGTCGTAACTTTTGTCAGAGGAATCCCAGCCAAAGACGACGCTACAAAATCCAAATCCGCTTTCACACGCAGAAAGAAATTTGTCTTTGTCCATGTATTTTCCGCGTAAAACTCCGTCAATATCGCTGACGGCAACTTTTACTTTGGTCTGATCTGACTCTCGAATAAGACGAAGAATTCCTTGCAAGTGATGATGGTCATGCTGTTTCATAGATTTTCCGCCTGGACTCCTTTAATCCCGAGTCCCCCGTGAATTCAATGAGGATTTCGATTCTTTCCAAGAATTTTCCGTGGGGGAGTTCCATGCCTGTCGATCTGTGTGCTAGAACGAAGGGCATGCAATCATCACCGGATTATTCCCGAAAGCACGCTCAATCAAAGTCCCCCTCCTTTTCTCCGAATCGACGATTCTTTGTCCCCGATCTTTCTCCCTTGGATCGACCTCTCTTGAAGAGCGCAACAATGGCCGGTCGAGTTTGGTGGACCATGCTAGCAGAAATTCTCGGCGAAAATGACGAAGTCGATCTGAGTGCTGAGAGTCTCCAACACTTTTGTCGCAAGTACAAAATTGCAATTCTAAACGCTGTGCAGTATCCGCTCGACCCTAAGGTTGCCAAAAGATTTCCTGAAGCAGATCCGGTGTCCAATCTTGGTTTTCAAAAAGCGACCGGACCGTATTCTTTTAAAAAGCAGCGCCCCAATGAGTGTGTGCAGACCTGCATTCAGAGTCTGGCAGCCCGTGTAAGACATAGTTCTCTGGCAGGGGCGAAAGTCTATTGTCTTGGCAACGACGCACAATGGTTTCTCGGACACGCACTGGGTCCCTATCCGGAAGATTTTCAGCGCTTTGTCGACAAGATTCCGCATCCTTCAGCCTGGTGGAGGCAAGGGGGATATTTTGGTCGAGTCGCTCATGAAAAATTAAGCCAGATTTTTGCGTCCTGAGGTCTATGAGTGAGCTGGAAACCCTAGACCCAAAGCAGGTCTGGTTACTCAATTATCAAAACCCGCTGACCCAGAAATTTGGAAAAGAGTTTTTCAAATCGGTGCCTGTGTTACCCGGCGTTTATTGGATGTTGGGGCGTCAGGGTGAAGTGCTGTACATCGGCAAAGCAAAGAATCTAAGAAACCGTCTTCGCTCTTACCAAAGAGCCAAGCCCGAACAAGTTTCTAGAAAAGTTCTGCGTCTAGTCTATCTGGTTAATGAAATTCGCTGGGAAGTGGTTGCGACTGAGAAAGACGCGCTTTTACGTGAAAATGCGCTTCTACGCGAACATCAGCCTCCTTTCAATGTTATGAACACCCACCCAGAGACTTACCTCTTTATTGGGTTTGGTGTAGCCAAAGAAGAAATTCAGCTTTGTCTTTCAAATCCCTCGTGGAAACCTGAGGCGCTTTTTGAGGCTGACCTTTGCCTCTTAGGTCGACAGTTGAAAACAACCCAGGTGCAGGCTGAGAAGGAGCTTTTCGGAGCATTTAAAGGGAGGGGGCTGATCCGAGGTGGTTATGCTGCGCTTCTCAGGCTGATCTGGCTTGCTCTTGCCGATCGGCACCAGGAAAGATTCGAGATCCCTTCGGTCCTAGTTCGGCGTCGTGTCCCCGATTTTTATTCTATCAGCTTCAGGCCAAACTTAGCTTCCAACCAGCGCCTTCTTTGGGAGAGAGCCATCCGTCGATTTTTGAAAGGCACGTCAGTCAAACTCCTGGAGCTTCTCAGTGTCGCCTTACTTGAGCTGACCGACATTCCCCCATTTTATTATGGATACATTCAGGACGATCTCGAACTTCTAAAAGAGTTTTACGCTTATGGGCCACAACGGAACAGGACTCTGCGTCGTTTTCATGGCCGTGGAGGTGAGGCTCACCTGATCGCCCAGGACGAGATCGATGACCTTTTGGTGACCTTTCGAATCGGGGAAACCCTGTAGGTTGCTCGGGTATTATCGAATGGACATCGGCTGAGGTTCTGAGCAAAATACCTGACCATGGTAAATACGAATTCAAAAAAGGAAGTTAGAAATATCCTATTCGATTTGGGTGGGGTGATTCTTGAGCTAGATCGGCCAGCCCACGAGGCCGCGTTTCGAAAACTGGCCCGCGCTCCCTTTGAAGATGTCCGTTCGCGCGTCGTGAACGATCCCATGTTTAAGAGTTTGGAAATGGGAAAAGTTTCGATGGCTGAGTTTAGAAATTTTTTAAGGCAAGTTATTCAAGAATTTTGGAAGACGCCCTCAGACCGGTGTGAGCTTTCTGATGAGGTGATTGATTCTGCGTGGCGGACTGTCATTCGCGGCTTTCCGAAACAAAATCTAGTTCTTTTGCAAGATTTGAGGGCGCAAGGATTTAAGCTTGGGCTTTTTTCGAATATCAACCCGATGCATTTTGCCCAGGTGAAAGAGGTCTTTGAAAGAGACACCGGCCAAGGCTTTGAAACCTTCGAAAGCTATTTTGAAGGGCGAGCCTATTTTTCTCATCTCGAGGGAATGATTAAGCCTTATCCAGAGTCCTTTGAAAAGATCTTAGCAAAAGCAGGTTTCCAGGCTGGAGAGACCCTGTTCCTGGACGACACTTCAGAACATATAGAAGGCGCCTCCTCTTTGGGCATCCACACCCGCTTGACAGATATTCAGGATGTCCTGAAAATTCAGGAATTTTTTACAAACCGGCGGTAGCTCACTGACTCCAGCCAGCCTCATTCAAGGGTCATTTTGGCCTTAATCCTCGCAAAAACCGCACAAAACGTTGGCATGGAACCTGCTCTAGAGTCCCAGTGTGAGCGATGTTTGGGGAAGCAAAGCTCACACTGAAGAGGTCTGGGGGGGCCTCTTCACTGCTAAAAAGATTTCTGCCTTTTCATGGGGTGAGTTTTGGGGAGACGGCAGGATCTTGGCCCTTGGGGGGGCCAGAAGCATCCTGTTTGCGAGTGACCGGGGGGCGCGCCTGGCTCTGCTTGGGGTAACCCGAGTGGGGCCAGAGCGCGATCACTTGAGGGAAAAGAATCCCTCAGGCACAATAGAAAGATGTCCTCAAAAAATCCGCCAAAATCCAAAAAACCAACTGGTCAAAAGTTCGATGGGATTCGTTCTGTCGCCGAGATGCTCAATGTGATGGAGCCCGCTGCCCGTAATAAGCTCCTAGCTCAGCTGAACGAAAAGGATCCAAAAGTCACGACTGCAATTCGGGATAAAATGTTTGTATTTCAGGATTTAACCCGACTTTCGCCTCGATCGTTTCAAACACTTCTGAAGGAAATTCCACCTAGAAAGCTTGCCCTGTCGTTAAGAAATGTATCTGAAGAGTTTAGAGCTTTCTTGTTCAAGAATCTTTCGCAAAGAGCTGCAGAGCATCTTCAGGAAGAGGTGGTTGCCTTGGGCCCTCAGAAGCTTTCCGAGGTGACCTCTGCTCAAAATGAAATGGTCCAGATTGCCCGGCGACTGATTGCTGAGGGGAAAATTCAGTTTGACTAGAAGGCAAACCTAAATCGATTTTACATTTTAAAGGCTACACATTACCTTCTCGCCGGTCGTGATTCATATCCAAAGTGTTTCCAAGCAATATGGTTCCAAGAATTACTTTTGGACGAGCCCACCAATCACTTGGACCTGGAATCTCTTTTATGGCTGGAAGAATTCTTGAAGTCCTTTCAAGGGGCGATGTTGGTGATTAGTCACGACACGTCTTTTTTGAATCGACTGGTCCATGAAGTTTTGGAGATCGATCAGAAAAAGCTTTGGATCTACAAAGGAAATTTAGAATCCTATGCGGAGCAAAAGGCTGTTCGTCTTGAACAGTTGAAATCTCAATACGCAGGCCAGCAAGCGAAGATCAAAGAGGTCGAGCAATGGGTGTCCCGGTTTGGTGCCAAAGCAACCAAAGCGCGCCAGGCTCAGAGCAAGCTAAAAGCTCTCGAAAAAATGGACCGTGTTGAGCTTCCTGAAGAGCGCTCCACAGTACGGTTCCGCTTTCCCCCTGCGCCGCACAGTGGTCGCGAAGTGATCACCATGAATAAAGGCGGAGTTCGCTTTGGTGAAAAAACCGTTTTCAAGGACCTGAACTGGACTCTAACACGAGGCTCTCGGGTGGCTGTTGTTGGGGTAAACGGCGCGGGGAAAACTACGCTGTTAAAACTGCTCAGCGGTGAGATGGGTCCGACCGACGGAATCGTGAAGTTTGGCCATGAAGTTAAGGTCGGCTACTATGCTCAGCACCAAGCCGAAACCTTGGATTTTTCGAGGACTGTTTTGCAGATTTTTGAAGGAATCGCGCCAGAAATGCCCGTGAGTCAGGTTCGGGCCATTGCTGGGGCGTTTCTCTTTACTGGGGATGCAGTTCACAAAAAATGTGGAATTCTTTCTGGGGGCGAAAAAGCCAGAGTCGCCTTAGCAAAACTTCTTTTGTCTCCTTCTAATTTCTTGATTCTGGATGAGCCCACCAACCATTTGGATATTGATTCAAAAGAGGTCTTGCTCGAGGCCCTTCAAGACTATCAGGGCACCCTCTGTCTGGTTTCCCACGATCGATCCTTTATGGCGCCATTGGTTGATTCGGTTTTAGAAATTCAACCTTCAGAAGATCCTAAAAAAGGGTCCCAGGTCATTCAACTTCTGAGCGGCTACGATGACTATTTGGAACGTAAAATTAAGGAGGCAGCGCTCGCGGCTGCACCTAAGAGCTCTCCAAAGAAAGAAGCCGCTCCAACACCAGAAACCCAGGTCCGCACTCGCCCGTCCAATAATCAGGTTAGGACCTGGGAGCGCGAGCGCGATAAACTCGAGACCGACATTGCCGCGTTCGAAAAAAAGCAGGCTGAGCTTCACCTGATCTTAGGAGACTCTAAGATTTATGAAGACAAACCCAAAGCATTAGAGATTTTAAATCAGCAACGTGAGTTAGAAAAAAAGCTCGGGGATGCCCTGGCCCGTTGGGAAGAGATTTGTACAAAATTATCTTCAACCGATGTTTAGTTCTGGAAGACGTTTCTTTTCCAGCCGAACTCGATGGCTCAATCGAATCCAACGCAGAGCAAGCTTGGCCAGAGCTAAATCTCGATACACTTCTTGAACGCCAAAAAACATTCGTGAAGAAGCCGGTTTAAACTTAATCAGAAGATCTACTAAGGGAGTTTTTATCTTTTCTTGAGTCAGAATCATTTCGGCGAGAAGCTGGGTTCCTTCTCGAATGAGGGGACCCGCTCCGCCACGCGGCTGAACCAGACCAAAGAAATAAAGGCCGGCTAAGTTTGGTGGCAAGACGGATCCAACTCTCAGGGGAACTCCGTTTTCCCAATCCAGGAGTTTTGAGTCCAAAAAAGGGAAGCTAGCGTTGAATCCGGTGGCCCAGACTACGGTATCGATTTCCTCTACTGTGCCATCCACGAATTTGACGGTATTTCCGCCTAACTCCAAAACATCTGGCTTGGGCCTTACTCGTCCATGCTGGATAGAATAGAGCAGCTGAGAATTCAAAATCGGATGGTGGTCAAAAAGATCATGGTCGGGTTCGGGGAGGCCATACCGGGCATTCGATCCATGGGTGACTTTCAAAAGGAGTTTCAAGATCTTTTTCTGAGCAAAAACTGGCATCCAAGCTCTGTCAAATTCGGTTACCGGAAAGCCAAAGAAAGTCTTTGGAAGAAAATGATACCCTCTTCTCATCGAGATAAAACAAGTCTTTCCGGTGTTGCCGGTTTCGACTGCAATATCACATCCTGAATTGCCGGCACCGACAACTAGCACTCGCTGGCCCTGAATGTCGCTCTGATTCTTGTAGTCTTTGGAATGCAGAGTTTTTCCCGAGAAAGTCCCCGGATAATACGGAATTTTTTTATCCCAATGATGCCCGTTGGCAATAATAACGCCAGTGTATTCCTTGATCTCGCCATTGCCGAGATAGACCAACCACCCGTCGCGGCCATTGTTGTGGTTTTTGGGTTTGATCTGAGTGATTTCGGTTGAAAAGCGGATGAACTCCCGAAGGCCAAAACAATCGGCGTAAGACCTCAAGTAGTCGAGAACCTGTTTTCGGGTTGGAAAAGTAGGGTAGTGCTCGGGCATGGGGTAGTCCGGAAATTCGGTTCCCTTTTTCGGAGAAATAATATGTGTAGAATCATAGACTCCGTTTAGCCAATTCCCGCCGATGTCTGAGTTTTTTTCATAAACATCGAAGCTAATTCCATATTCTTGAAAAGCTTTTGCGATCCCTAGTCCGCTGAATCCAGCCCCAATCACACAATAAGTTTTCACGCCGGTCACTATTCGATTTTTTCAAAGATTTGGCAAGAATTCGGCAGCTTAAATACCTAGAGCTAGTCTGGGTGAGGATCTTCGGTTTGCGCTGGTGCGTTATAAATCTGAGGCAGAGTTTGTTTTAGGCCGAATTTGCACAACCTTTTTGACCTCAGCCACCGTTTCGCCTTCCATGTCTTTCACTTCAACTCTCTTCTCAAAATCAAATCGGTCAGCACTTTTCAATTTTTCTCTGACCATTTCCAGGTCTGCCTCGGTCAGAATAAAATGGGCGCTCAAACGGGATCGACCCGGACGACGGTAGCGAATCTCGGCGGCTTTATCCCAAACCACGTAGTCTTCGCCGAGGTTTTTCATGAGCATGATCATGTAGAACGGATCAGTCATCGCAAAAATAGAACCGCCAAACTGTGTTCCTACTGCGTTGCGGTTCAGCGTGCCGAACTTGAGTTGAACCCGAACTTCTCGGAAGTCTTTGGAGACATACTCAACTCGAATTCCGGCTCCAAAAAAAGGCGGCCAGTAATTAAAGAGAGAAAACTTAAAATCCATCAGCGCAGTACGAAAGTTTTTCTTCCATTTTGGCATGAGCCCTCAGTATAGCACTCGAGTCGTTTCTGCTTTACAAAAAATTCCAGTCCAGCAAAAATACGGCCTATGAAGAAATCAATGATTGTCCTGTTGAGTGTGATTGGAATTTTGGTCATGAGCATTCTTTGGGGGATTTCCGCTGGGAATCAGATGGTCACCCTAGATGAAAGGGTGAAGGAAAAATGGTCTCAGGTCGAGAATGTCTACCAGCGCCGACAGGACCTAATTCCAAATCTAGTGAGCACCGTGAAGGGCTATGCCAAACATGAGAGCGAAGTTTTCGAAGAGGTGACCAAGGCGCGGTCTCAAGTGGGCCAGATTCAAGTCAAAGGTCCTGAGGATTTGAAAAAGTTCGATCAAGCTCAGGGGCAGCTTTCGAGCGCTTTATCGCGTCTTTTGGTGGTCGCTGAAAGATATCCGGATCTAAAAGCGGACAAGGGCTTTTTAGAGCTGCAGTCTCAGCTTGAAGGAACTGAAAATAGAATTTCCGTTGAACGGATGCGCTTTAACGAAGCCTCCCGAGACTACAATACCTATATTCGTCAATTCCCTCAGTCAGTGGTTGCCGGGATGCGGGGTTTTCAAGCCAAGGCTTATTTCGAAAGCGAGAAGGGTGCGAAAGTAGCGCCTAAAGTCGAATTTTAAGGGGACTCTGCAAGAACAAAAAGGACGTGTCCATGTCAGGAAACCTTCTGAAAGCGGCAGTCTTCGCAGTGGCCCTCGGCATTCTAGGCTCTTTGGCTTTCGCTGCCGAGCGCCCCATTCCCCCTCCACCCTCGAAATATGCCGTTGATGAGCAGGGGATTCTCAAGCCCGCCACGGTTGATCTTCTCTCCTCGCTCTTGGCTCTAGAAAACCAGAGGACTTCCAATCAGATTATCTTGGCGGTGTTTAAAGACCTTGGCGACGAAGATCTAGTCGCCTGGACTAGTAAAGTATTTAAAGGGTGGGCAATAGGCAAGAAAGGCAAAGATAACGGTGTCCTTCTAGCTCTTTATTGGAAGGAGCACCTGATTCGAATTGAGGTCGGGTATGGCCTGGAAGGGGATTTAACGGATATTCGGGCTAAGAGGATCATCTCTGATGTTCTGGTCCCGGTATTAAGGCAGAACCGCCCTGATGAGGCCCTTTTATTGGCAACACGAGAGATCCTCGCCGCCATCAAAAGCCCTCTGATTACTTCCGGAGATTTTGATCGGGTTTTGAAGAATGGCGGATACCCAGTCGAAACCCTGAGCGGACAAAATACCCCTCTCAGTCCGGTAGTTTGGGTCCTTCTGTTGGTTTTCATCGGTTTGGTCATTTGGGTTCGAATCAAAGCAGGTCCTCAAGGTTGGGCGATGGGCCGTCGTGGTCGCAAGGGCGGCTGGCCGGGGCCCGGTCCTGGGGACGACAACTGGTGGAGCGGTGGTGGAGGGTCTTCGGGCGGCGGATTTTCCGGAGGTGGAGGCTCTTCTGGCGGGGGCGGTGCTAGCGGTCGTTGGTAATTCAGCCCTTGCTGGCTGAAATTAAAGAGATTTTTGGAAACTGGCGTCGCAAAGTCTTATTGCAAAGAATTCGCATTTAGGTTAATTCATCTGAATTCAATTTCCGGTTCTGCTGAATTTAGGATGGTTTTTCCAATGAGTAGTTTTCTTTTTCGTAAACTTATTCCCATTTTGTTGAGTGCTTGTATTTGGACTGCAAATGCTTTGGCCACCGATGCAGGCGAAGTTTCAGGCACCATTATGGAACCTGCTGGGCAACCTGCCGCATCGGCCCGAGTGGTTCTCAAACGGAGCGATGGAACTACCCAGGAAACTCGTACTGCGGAAAATGGCACCTTTCAGTTTTTTCCAGTCGTCATGGGAGACTACACTGTTGAAATTGAAAAAGAAGGGACCCTTCCGTATCATTATTCTTTGCATGTGTCTTCAGGTGGGAATAGTGCCGCCGATATTCAGCTCGCCCCCTTGACTCCAGCAGAAGCACCTGCCGGCGAACCTAGTACTGACATTTCTACTGAAGGCAAAGAAATGGTTTTAAAGGTTCGCGCAAAAAAGCGGCTGATTCACACTACCGCGTCTGTGAGTAGCTCGGAACTCTCACAAGAAGAAATTAAGAAGATGCCCTTGGGAAGTGAAGTATCACTCCCGAAGTTGATTTCCTCGACCACACCAGGGGTCGTGCAAGGAGCTTTTGGACAGCTCTTTTTCAGAGGCAATCATTCTAATATTCAGTATCAAATTGACGGTGTTCAGTTGCCGGATTCTCCATCGAGTACTTTTGGGCAGGCATTTAGTCCCAGAAATATTGACCGAATGGAAGTGATCACGGGCGGGATACCCGCAGAGTATGGTCAAAGGCTAGCTGCGGTTGTAAATGTGGTTACCAAATCTGGGGCAGAGACGCCCTCCGGTGAAGTTGAACTGAACTATGGTTCTTATAACTATTTTTCTCCTCACGCCATCTATGGTGGCACCAATGAAAAGGGAAATCTTCGGTACTACCTCTCATTGAACTACAATCAGACTGACAGAGGTTTGGATACCCCGCAGCCCGAATCGGTTTCTAATCAATTTCAGGGCGGGACAGAGTCAATCCATAACCGAGCCTTCGGCAATACGGAATTTGGACGGGTGGATTGGCAAGTGGACAATCAAAACAAGGTGATTTTCACAACCTTTCATTCTCAGCAAAATTTCCAGATTCCAAACTATCCATCGACTTTCAGTATAAACGACCCCTATTTTTCCTTTGGATATGTCGATCAGTTTTTGAACTCAGAGGATCATAATCCCCTGTATGTCTACACTCCGTCGGATACGAATAATAATCAGGCAGAGACTAACTTTTATACTCAGGTCGCTTGGAAACACACGTTTTCAAACCGCTCTTATTTTCAGATTTCGCCTTATTACAAGCTCTCCAAAATACTCTATACCAATGACCCAGCGAATGACCTTGCGTCTGTGGGTGTGATTCGCAAAGCAAATCCTACATCTTTTACGATGGACCGAAATATTAATAATCTGGGTATAAAAGGTGATTATTCTCTGCGTCCGGATGATATCAATTTATTCAAGGCGGGCTTTCAACTTCAGGCATCGCGCTCTGAAGGTTGTATCGGAATTCAAACAAAGCTTTCTCGCCCTGTGATCTCCAATTGTGATCCAACGAATGGATATTTTGAAAGCTTCTATGTTCAGGATGATCTGAAGTTGGCCAAGCCTTTAACGTTGAATCTGGGAATGCGTTTTGATGCGACTCAGTTTCTTTTCTCGGGCCTAACCGCAACGGATTATCTGTTTCAGCCCCGAGTTGGCGTGAACTACATGGTCAGCGAGTCCACAAAACTGCATGCTTTTTACGGCAAGCTCTTTCAGCCCGCTCCAGTTGAAAACCTGAGATCGACGTACAGCGCTCTGGATCCGACAGTGATTCAGCCCTACGACATTAAGGCGGAGAAAGACGACTACTTTGAAGTTGGTATTGCCCATCAAGTCACTGAAAAGCAAGTTGCAGCGGTCAATCTGTACTACAAGTTGGGTACAAACGTTCATGATGACGCCCAACTTTTAAGAACCTCGATTGCTCAGCCTTTCAATTTTGCGACCGGGTATGCTTACGGTGCTGAGTTTTCTCTAAAAGGCGAAATTACTGAAAACTGGTCGGAGTTTCTGAACTACTCCTACCAGATGGCCCAAGGTAAAGGCATTAGCGGTGGAATCTGGGCTGTGGAAGCGGACCACCTCAGTGTCGACTATCAGGTCTTAGACCATTTGCAGGAACACACCGCGAATGGGGGCGTGACCTATACCAAGAATAATTTCTGGTGGACTACGATGGCTCAGTTTGGAAGTGGTCTAATGGATAATCGTTACCCGATTACCGTTGCCAATAGCTACAATGGCTCGCATTACGCCGCGGGAAGAACCTTTGTTCTTCACTATGTGAAAAATTTGTAAGTCAAAATAGGTTGAGTGTGGGGTCTGAATGTGGGAGTAATGCCCCACTATGGGCGCACAATGGAAACATGCTGGTAAAATGGAAAACTCCTCCAAACGAGGAGCCTTGATTAGCAAGCTAGTTAAGGAAATCGCGGTAGCTGCAAAAGTAGGCGACCCCAATCCAGATAACAATCCTCGTTTGCGGGCGGCCGTAGAAGCAGCTCGTAAAGCCTCAGTGCCTCGGGACAATATCGAACGCGCGATCAAAAAAGGCGCCGGTCTGTTGGACGAACAAGTCCAATTCGAACTGATTACCTACGAAGGCTTTGCACCTCATAAAATCCCGGTCGTTGTCGAGTGTCTGACCGATAATAAGAATCGTACCGCCGCAGATATTCGAGTCTTGTTTCGCAAAGGAATGTTGGGCTCGGTTGGAAGTGTTGCCTGGATGTTTAACCGTTTGGGTGTGGTCGAAGCAACTTGCCCTAATCAGCCGGGTTTGGATCTAGAAACGGTGGCCATTGAGGCTGGTGCTCAGAATGTGGAATCTTTAGAGGCCTACGAGATCCCAGCCGGGGGTATTGGTGGCCGATTCTTTTGTGAGCCTACGGATCTGGATCAGGTCAGCAAGTATTTGATGTCTCATGGATGGAGCGTGACGCTTTCGGAAATGAGTTACATCGCAAAAAATCCGATGAACCTTTCCGACGATGAAAAAAAGGCTGTCGTCGAATTTCTGGGTACCATCGATGATCACGATGATGTCCATCGAATCTATACCGCCCTTGAAGGGTAGGTCTCTTTAAATTCGGGATTTGTAGTGTGTCAACTGGGACACCGTCCTGCAGAGCGTAGGGTACGTCCAGAGAGGGCGTAGGGCGCACTTCTGTAGTTTCAGGTTTAATTTCGCGAAAATAAGCTGCACTGCATAACTTCTTGAACTTATTTGAGAAATTTAGCGTGTCGAGCAAAACCCAGTTTGGTGATTCGCAGTCCAGGGTTTAAACTGGAGAGTATGAACTATACCTGTGGACACTGTTGTTGGTGGAGTGCGCTGTACTGCTTAGCTTGGCTGCTCATCAGTTCAGGTCTTTTGGTATTGACCTGGAATAAAGTGATTGCTGCCATGGCTAAAGTTAAGCCAGCGAAATATTGGCAGGCCCTTCTCTTGCTTACTACTCTAGTTGCGCTCTGTGCACCGCAACACTCGATGAGGCGCCATTTTAATCATCATCATTGTGGGCAGCAGAGTTGCAAAGATAAGGATTGTGATCGGGACGGAACTGGAAAGAAGGAAGATTGTCCTTATTCCAAAAAGTCAGATCGCGAAGCTGAAAAAGATTAGCCTCATTTCAAAAGTTTTTGGAATTGCCAAAAACCCCCACCAGTGAAGGGTTTGTACTTTCTTTTGCCGATGTTTTGGATACAATCGTAGCTTCTTAAAAAAGCAACGACTGGAATTACGAAGCATCGGAGCACGCAGTGATTAAGAAATTTTCATTTTGGATGATTGGTTTAGTGTTGGTTTCCATAGGGGCCATCTTTTGGACTCACTGGAAAGCGTTGGAAACTTTGCAACAAAAACCAGCAGCGATGGAGCCCCTTTTTCAAAAGCAAAAGACGGTTTCAAGCCTAGAACTTAGCCTCGAAAAATACCGCAGGTTGAGTACGTCGTTTCGAAAAGCTTCACCAGAAGAAGTTGAACAAGCCCGAAATCAGCTCAAGGCCGCTTTCTCAAAAGGTCTTTCCAATTTGGCGTCCTTGAATCCTGATTCAGAGGAACAAGCTCTAGAAAAACAGATTGGTGCTCAATTAGCTGAGATGATCAATCAGATCATGCAGGTTGAGCCGACGTTTTATAGTCGCGATGCTTATAACAATGCAGAAGTTCAGACTGATCATGATCTAATTTTAAAGTCGCTTCATGCTTTGGATAAACTTTTTGATTCCAGATTGAAATCAATGGGAGGGGGTAGTGCGAAAGAGATCCAAATTCGTTCGCTGATTGGACTCTCTGCTGCCGGTCTTTTGATTTTGATCTTGATGATCAGTTCGCTTCTCAGAACCTACTTTTCGTACAATAGACCCTTACATAAGCTTCGTGAATTTGCCCTTGCGTTGGGAGATGGAAAACCTCTTCCTGCTAAGCTTCCGAATTTTGTCGGTCCTATGGGTGATATTCAAAAAGTAATTCAACAGTTGTCCCAAGGGGTTGAGACTTACAAAAGAGATCGACATAAGTTTCTTATGGATGTGGTCGCCGACTTGAAGGGGCCCCTTAAGTTATTGCAGGCGGGAAAACATTTGGTAGGGACTGCGGGACCAGAGGAAAATGAGATGGAAGCCGCCGAATCTGTTCGCCGAGGCCTGGCTATGATTGCCGGCAGTCTCGAAGATCTGAACGATATTGTTGATATCAACCTTTTGGACTCTCGCCTGGTGGATAACACAGCTGATCTTTCGGATTTGCTGTCAGATGCTTCACGCCGAGTGTGCGGCCCCGAGTTTGGAAAGAAAATTGCGATTACGGCGCCCCCGATTCCAGTGTGGGTGAAGCTCGATACTCAACGGTTTGAGCGAGTGATTATTTTGGTTCTGTCCAAGATTTTCGATACCTTCACAGTTCCAACATCTGGTGTTTCTATTCAGGTTTCTTTA
>JACPOE010000021.1 GCA_016185105.1 Bdellovibrio sp. | reverse complement strand
ATTTCATAGGCAAGTATTGAGTCGACAGATTTTTCCTATTTGCCATCATAAAAAGCGGCTGCTAGTGTTTTTGTCTACCGGCTAAACCATGAACGCGGGGGGCGGCAATGGAAAAGTTTCAAAAAAAGACGGAAAACCTGAGCTTCTTCAGTGGGTTAAGAAAAAAGATGAAGGCTCGTAGCCATGATTTGACTTCTTTTTTTCTATTTCTTGCTCCTGTTTTTTTTGCCACTCGTGCGGAGGCGGTTACCGAGCTGGCGCGAATCAACGAACGGATAATTACACTCGAAGAGTTCAATTCAAAATACCAAGACAACCTAAGATTCTTTCAGATGAAGCAACCGAGTCGTAGAAAGGTGCTGGACGACTTAATCAAAAGAGAACTCGGTGTCCAAGAGGCAAAGCGCCAGGGACTCGATAAAGACCCAGAAATTCAAGCTAGAATTAATACGGTTCTCTACCATGCGCTTTTAGAAAAAGCTCTTAACAAGGAGCTCTCTTCCATTCAAGTTTCCGAAGCGGATGCCAAGGAATTTTATCTGAGATACCCGGTAATTCGTACGTCTCATATTTTTGTAGGGCTAAAAAAAGATGCCTCTGCTGACGCAGTAAAGGCCGCCTACAAAAAAATAAAACTGATAGAGCAAGGACCTTTGAAGAAATTTAGTTTCTCCGAGGTTGCTCAGAAGTTTTCCGAAGGCCCTGCTGCTCCTATGGGGGGAGATGTTGATTATCAGTCTTCCGACAAACTAGACCCCTACTATTATGAAGCCGCCTTGAACTTGAAGGTACCCGGCGCCATCAGCGGAATTGTGCGAACCCCTTTTGGCCTCCATATCATTCAGCTCACTGGCATCCGCCCCTGGGAACAGACCGACCACGCAGAGGCAAAGCGCCGCCTCTTTGAGCACCGTAGAACCGAAGTTCTAGAAAAGTACATGGCACAACTTCATGCGAAATCTAGGATTGCGGTTCGGTTTGATCTTTTGAAGGACTAGGAAAACATGACGAAAGGACTTTGGAGCGCACCGGGTTTTCTAGTTGTTTTATGCCTTGCCAGCTGCACGCAAGTTTCAAGCGTGCCTCCTTCGGGCCGTCTTCCCCTGCCCAGCAAAGATGAGGTGGCTCTCGTCAACGGAGTTCCCCTGACACTTGTTGATTTTTTAGATATTCGTTCAATTGCCCCTAAGTTAACTCCGGAAAAAGCGTTGTGGGCAGGTATGGCCTCGATCGCCCTGACCTCGGAGGCCGCCCAAAAGAAAATATCCCTAAACAAAACGCAGGCGCTGACTATTGCCCGCTACGCTCTACAGGACTTGGACGAAGGGCAGGCCAAACCTCAGTTCTATACCTT
Organism: Bdellovibrio sp.; assembly: GCA_016185105.1. Taxonomy (GTDB): domain Bacteria; phylum Bdellovibrionota; class UBA1018; order UBA1018; family UBA1018; genus JACPOE01. The sequence goes on along the minus strand of JACPOE010000021.1, from coordinate 9,643 downwards.
GTTTCCAGAGACCTCGTCTCCTTCCTTGGTGCATCAGACCCTGGATGACCTTTTGGCCCGCTCAGTCGTAATCAAATCATCTGTTAACCTTTCGAAACTCTTTTGATTTCCCCTGTTTTTGAAATAGGTGATTTTTACGGCAGAGTGTGCAAAAAAGAGGGAAATGATTTCTTTTAGACAAAAAGAACTGTTGGCTTCATGTGTCCTTTTTTCAACTCTTTCGCTTACTCAAACTGCTGAAGCGAAGGATGTAATTCCCGCAAAAACGAAACCTGCACCAGGTCTTTCAGCAGGCGCTGGACACAAAACCCTGTTGGACCGCCTAGAGGCATCAGTTAACGCAGATACCATTCTCAAGTCGGACCTGACGCGGTTTAAAAGATCTGTGGGTTTACGTGCCCAGATAGATCCTCTTTTTTCTGGATCTCTTTTGGCGAAAAAAGGGTCCGCAAGCTCTGATAAAGAGATCATCGAATTTCTACAAAATGAAAAAATAATCACACAAGCGTTTCCTGTGGGAGACACTGAGGTTGAGCAGGAAATTCGATCTATTCAAGCCAATAACAAGATGGATAGAGCACGGCTTAAAACCGCTTTAACCGCGCAAGGTTTTCTATTCGAAGACTATTTTGAGCTCATTCGAGTCTCGATCAGCAAAAAGGGGTTGATCGATCGAGAGATCCGCTCAAAAGTAAATATTTCTGATGATGACGTAAAAAATTATTTCTATAATCATTACGCAAAAAATACCTCTGCACCTCGGGCCTATCATATCGGAATGATTAGCCTGCCCATTTCTGATTATAAGTCACAAAACGATGCTTATGACGCAGCAACACGGGCCAGAAATGCTCTTCTTGCAGGAGAAGCATTCGAGGAGGTTGCGAAACGATTTAACCCTGACAACTCAGCCGGCGATCTGGGCGTAATGACCGAGGACCAAATGAGTGAGGGAATTCGTGAGCAAGCCAAGAAACTTAAAATTGGGGAAATTAGTCCCGTTTTTGGCGGCACAAGTGCTAGACGTTTCATGCTTGTTAAACTCCGCGATGTAAAATCCAGTGAGACAGATCGCCTTGAAAAAATGAAGGAAGAGATCCGCTCTCAGCTCGGAACAGTAGAATACCAACACCAAATTTCTCTTTGGATCGAACGCAAAAAGCAGGCTTCCTTTATCCACTCCATCCTTACCCCAGGTGATCCAGATGGAATTGGCCCAGAAGTGACCTGGAAGGCTATCCGATCTGGAATTCAAAAAAAAACGGGTTCTTTGATTGTTTGTGTGGGTTCGCCCGATCCCTTCAAGAAAATGGGCATCAAACCCCTCCTTCTAAAAAGCGGTAGTTTTTCCCGGCTTGCGCTTGAGAGCACTTTAAAAGGAAGCAATACCGTTGCTTTGATTCCAGCCCCAGAAAAGGCACCAAAGGGGCTCCACCTTCAAGGATATCAATCGGGTTGGTCCATCCAAGCTGCCACTCAGATGGTTCTTGCAGGAGTAGGAGATGCGCTAGTAACGGGTCCCATTAGTAAGGAACGGCTAAATTTAGGGGGATTTTCGTTTCCTGGACATACTGAGTTTTTGGGCGAGCTTTGTTCCCAACATGCAGGCCGGACCACCCGTCCTGTAATGATGCTTGCCAACAGTCTCTTGCGAATTACCTTGGTTACCACGCACTTAGCTGTTTCAAACATTTCGAAGTCTCTACGTAGCTCAGAAATCGAGGCCACGCTTGTTCAGACTGCCGAGAGTCTCAGACGCTTTTGGGGAATCAAATGCCCAAGAATCGCCGTCGCCGCGCTCAATCCCCACGCCGGCGAAGCCGGGAAGTTTGGCAACGAGGAAATCAAAATCATTGAACCAGCAATCGCTAGAACACGAAAAAAACTCGGATCTTCGGCGAACATCGTTGGCCCATTACCGGCAGATACCCTCTTTGCGAAACACTTTTTAGCGCCCAAGAAAGAAAAATATGATGGCGTCGTGTGTATGTATCACGATCAAGGGCTAATCCCGGTCAAGCTTCTTGATTTTTACAATACTGTCAATATAACTTTGGGCCTTCCTATTATCCGAACCTCTGTAGATCATGGGGTTGGATTTGATTTAGTCGGGAAGAACCTAGCGAACCCGTCCAGTCTTTGCGCAGCAATTGAAATGGCAGCACAAATGGTAAAAAGGAAAAAACTATGAGTATTCAAATCCCTTCTTCTATTTTTCGTGAATATGACATTCGAGGTATCGCCGGACGCGATATTTCGGCGCCATTTGCGTATCTGGTCGGTAGAGCGTGCGCATTCAAAATGACTCAGAAAAGTCCTAACCAGAAATCCTCTTCTCGCCCTCGCCCGCTATTCTCAGTGGGATGGGACTGCCGCTTAACTAGCGATGAATATGCCGAGGCCTTGGTCAAAGGGATGATCGAAGGTGGACTCGACGTCGTCCGGCTGGGTGTCTGCCCGACTCCGCTCACTTATTTTAGTGTTTTTCATTTAGATCTTGATGGTGGAATTATGATTACGGGTTCTCACAACCCCTCTGATTATAATGGTTTTAAAATCTGCATGGGAAAGACAACCATTCACGGCGCTCAGATTCAGGAGCTCCGGGTTTTGATTGAAAAATTCAACCAGACGCTTCCTCCCGCTCAAGAAAAAGGTCACGTAAAAGATTACCCTATCATTCCACCCTATACAGAACACCTCCTAAAAAATTCGAAAAAAGTTAGAAAAATGAAAATTGTAATCGATGCTGGCAATGCTACTGCCAGTACTGTTGCACCCCACCTTTTTGAAAAAATGGGCGCCGAGGTTACTCCGTTGTTTTGCGAGCTCGATGGTCGCTTTCCAAACCACCATCCCGACCCTACGGTTCCAGAAAATCTAACCGCCTTGGTAAAAATGGTGAAAGAAACAAAAGCGGACTTCGGACTCGCATTTGATGGCGACTCTGACCGACTCGGCGTGGTCGACAACTTAGGAAGAATTCTTTATGGTGACGAACTTATGGTGCTTTTTTCCCGAAGCATCTTGAAAGACATCCCGGGCGCCACAATCATCTCAGAGGTAAAGTCGAGTCACCGACTCTACAATGATATCGCTGACAAAGGCGGTAAGCCCATCATGTGGAAGACCGGACAGTCCCTGATTAAATCTAAAATGAAGGAAACAGGAGCCGTTCTAGCAGGAGAGATGTCGGGGCACTTGTTTTTTGCTGATCGGTATTTTGGATATGACGACGCGATTTATGCGGCTACTCGGGTCTACGAAATCCTTTCCGCCTCGGACAGCCCCTTGTCTGATTTATTGAGTGATCTCCCAAAAACTGTGTCGACCCCTGAGATTCGCGTCGATTGTGACGAAGAGAAAAAATTTGCACTAGTAGAAGAAACGAAGAAACGCCTTTTGGCGAAACATAAAATCACTGACATCGATGGCGTTCGAGTCGATTTTGGCGATGCATGGGGGTTGGTGCGGGCATCTAACACCCAGCCTGTTCTTGTTCTCCGTTTTGAGGCACCCTCGGAAGCCCGTTTAAAAGAAGTTCGTTCTATTGTTGAATCGGCATTGAAAGAATCTGCCAAAGCGATCGGACATCCGCCAATCGAAACAAACGCTCCGTCCCATGGCCACTAAAAAAGGAAAGTCCGTAACAAAGTCTGCATTATCATCCGGTTCATTGGCAAACGACGAAGCGATTGTGGTCCGAGGAGCTAGGGTTCATAACCTTAAGAATATTGATGTTGTGATTCCACGGGATAAATTGACCGTAATTACGGGACCCTCTGGCAGTGGCAAGTCCTCCTTGGCCTTCGACACGATTTATGCTGAGGGACAGAGACGCTACGTTGAAAGCCTCTCTGCTTATGCTCGCCAATTCTTGGAGCAGCTTTCGAAGCCCGAGGTTGAATCAATCTCTGGGCTAAGTCCTACAATTTCTATTGAACAACGAACAACAAGCTATAATCCGAGATCAACTGTCGGAACGGTTACGGAGATCTACGATCATCTTCGCGTCCTGTTTTCCCGTATAGGAAAACCTTTCTGCTGGAACTGCGGCAAACCCATTCGTTCTCAGTCTTCTGGACAAATTGTTGATCATATTTTGTCCTCGCCCAATGGCTCTAAGCTTTCCATTCTTGCACCCATCGTTCGCGGTAGAAAAGGAGAGTATCAAAAAGAGCTTTCCCAGCTGCGATCCAAGGGTTTTGTTCGGGTAAAAATCGATGGAGAGGTCCTCGACCTTTCTCAGGATATTGTTCTGGATAAAAACAAGAAACACGACATCGATGTTTATGTCGATCGAGTTATTGTGCACCAGGAACAGGCATCTCTAGGGACCCGCGTGAGTGACTCAGTGGAGCTGGCCCTTAAGCTGGGAAATGGACAACTGGTTGTGGAGCTTTTAGAGGGTTCACAAAAGACTGAGACGATCATGTCTGAAAAGTTCGCATGCCCAGACTGCCAGATCAGCTATGCTGCCCCGGAGCCGCGGACCTTTTCATTTAATAGCCCTATTGGTGCTTGTCCTAGTTGCGATGGACTAGGCGTAGACATTCGGAAAAAGAAAGAATCGGAGACAGCGCAAGAAGAACAGAACGCATCAGAGGACGCCGAGGCTTGGATTGTCACACGAGAAGTCACCCCCGAAAACACGCCCTGTCCTGATTGCAAAGGCAGCAGATTATCTAAAGAAAGTCTCCATTTCAAAATTCATGAAAAAAACATAGCGGACTTATGTCGGTTATCACTGACCGAATGCGCTGAGTTTTTTGAGTTGCTCAAATTGAATGCAAGAGAAACATTGATCGCAAACCGGATCCTAAAGGAAATTCGAGAAAGGCTGAGTTTTCTTCTAAATGTGGGTGTTGGCTATCTGAGTCTAAACCGTTCTGCCCAAACTCTTAGCGGCGGAGAAGCCCAGCGGATTCGCTTGGCAACCCAAATCGGGAGCTCTTTGGTAGGGGTCATTTATGTTTTGGATGAGCCGAGTATTGGCCTTCACCAACGGGACAACGACAAACTCCTTGCGACCCTGACCAGACTTCGAGACTTAGGAAATTCAGTAGTCGTAGTAGAACACGACCGTGACACCATGGCTCATGCTGACTGGATTGTTGATCTTGGACCAGGCGCAGGTACACTAGGTGGCCATCTCGTTGCTGCAGGGACCATGACAGACCTCGTTCAGACCAAAAAAAGTCTCACGGGAAAATATCTGCGGGGCGAACTTCGCATTCCGGTGCCAAAAGTTCGCAGACCCTGGAGCGCATCCAAATGCATTCGGATCGAAGGCGCGACCCAAAATAATTTGAAAAATATATCTGTCGATATTCCACTCGGGGTTTTCACTTGTGTAACTGGAGTTTCCGGAAGTGGAAAAAGTACTCTCATCTTGGATACCTTGTATAGAGCCCTCATTAAAGAGCTTTACCATGTTGATTATGGTGATTTGGGAATCAAATCGATTCGAGGAATCGAGAACTTCGACAAGGTCATCGACATCGATCAAAGCCCGATTGGCAAAACCCCTCGCTCAAACCCCGCCACCTACACCGGCCTGTTTAGTCTCATCCGCGACCTCTTTGCTAGTTTGCCGGAATCCCAAATTAGAGGATACAAACCGGGAAGGTATTCTTTCAATGTCAAAGGGGGCCGCTGCGAAACCTGTGAAGGAGATGGGCTCACTAAGGTAGAAATGCACTTTCTGCCAGATGTCTTTGTGCTCTGTGAAACTTGCAAAGGGAAACGTTACAACAGGGAAACCCTAGACGTTCTGTACAAGGGAAAAACTATTGCTGATGTTTTGGAAATGACTGGCGCTGAAGCCCTTCCCTTTTTCGATGCCCTTCCGTCCATAAAAACTAAACTCAAAGTTCTAAACGATGTTGGCCTCGGATACCTTCAGCTAGGACAAAGTTCCACCACCCTTTCTGGCGGCGAAGCGCAACGAATTAAACTCTCGCGCGAGCTTTCAAGACGAGGAACGGGAAAAACCGTTTACATTCTAGACGAACCCTCAACCGGGTTACATTTTGACGACGTAAACAAACTGGTTTCGATTCTACAAACGCTTGTTGATCAGGGAAATACTGTCATCGTAATTGAACATAATTTAGATATCGTAAAAGCAGCAGACCATGTTTTAGACTTAGGTCCTGAAGGCGGCCAGGCGGGTGGATATGTCGTTGCGGCAGGAACCCCCGAAGAGGTCGCCAAAAACACACAAAGCCTCACAGGCCAGTATTTGAAAAAATCTCTCTAACTCAATTCCATGCAGGGTCGTCCCTGTACTTTTGAAGAGGGTCGATCTTTGCCTTTTTGGAAAATAGACCAGCGGCTTGACTCACCAGCCAGGTAGGGTCAAACCCTACGGAAAAGGGACCTAGTCCACTCAACGGTCCAGCGCTCCATTGAAGTTTTGAAACGTAGACTGAACGGTAGAAAAAAAGTTTTCGGCCACTTACAAACCTTCGTTTCTCAAGCAAGGACTCATCTCCGTTTTGTGTGATTTCAAATCGAAACAGACAATCGATAAACCGTCTCTCCTTTTTCTTTCCCCAAATATTCTCGGGTACGGGCTCCATCAAGGCCCGGCGAAGCGCCCGTACGACCGGCACCCGGAGATAGGGTTGAGCCCCTTTTATAACGCTCGTCGAAGATTCCCAGGCACCCTCTTCATCTAAAAAAATTCTCGCTGTGACAGGCCCCTGAAAACCAGACTCAACAAACTCATTCGGGTAAGAAAGATTCTGATCAATCCGTTCATAGAGATATCTAAAAATAGACGAGCTCTTTTCAGTAGCAACGGCAAGGGCATCACCCGCCTGAAATCCTGATTCACTAGATAGGTCCAAGTCAGGCCCGTTGAAATCGCTTAAACTTCCTAGGTGATTCTGCTTTGTGACTCCCGACAAAGGAACTCCAAGATTCGAAAGAGAAACTGTCGGCTGAACACTTGAGCTGGGCGCCGACCGCTGATGGTGCCTTACTCTTGAGTTTTCTGGCAAAGAGCGAACCACGGAAACATCAATCCACCGCGAAGCCACGGTAGCCTTATTCTTGAGAATGTTCTGATCCCAAAGCACTAGGGCCAGGAAGGTTACGACATGCCAAAGGAGCGAAGCTAAAAAATAGAAAGGGACCAAACTCTTCGCCCTACGGCTAGAACCTGGTCCCTTTCTATAGCTTTCTGATAAACTCAGTCTTAGCCTTTGATTTTAACGAATGCGATAACGAATGCGTAAAGAACCAAAGACTCGATCAGAGCCAAACCGATGATCATGGGAACGAAAATTTTTCCCTGCGCGGCTGGGTTTCTGCCAATTGCTTCCAAAGCAGAAGCAGCGGTCTTTCCCTGACCCAAGGATCCACCGAATGCAGCCAGGCCGATGGCCAAAGCAGCAGCGATAGAGTAGTACGGGTCATGCCCGCCCTCATCAGCCAGTGCGAGAGAAGAACTCAAAGCCAGAGCTAGAGTACCCAACACCAAAAGGGTTTTGCGAAAATTCATCTTAAAATCCATCCTTTCTTCTTCTTAGTGATCGTGTGAAGTCGACAGTGAAATATAGACCATCGTCATCAGACAAAAGACGAAGGCCTGCAAAAAGGCTACAAACACTCCCAGCCCGTAAAAAACTACGGGAAGAAGGTAAGGAACCAAGCCGCTGAAAACGCCCATAACAATATGGTCGCCCATAATGTTCCCTCGCAAACGTAGTGCTAACGAAAGCGGACGGAACAAATGGGAAGCCAACTCAATAATGAGCATTAAAGGCGCTAAAAAAATCACTGGCCCAAAAAAGTGCTTAAGGTATCCAGGGCCATGTGCTTTAAACCCGGCGTAGTTATAATAAAGAAATACAAAAACCCCTAAAGCAAGGGTGGTATTGAGGTTGTCAGTAGCCGGTTGAAAAATGGGAATTAAACCCAAAATATTCGATAGAAAAATAAAAACGAAAAGCGTTCCAATTGCTGGAAAATAGGTGGGCGTTTCGTGGTGACCAATCACAGATTCAGTCAGCTTGTAGAGACTCTCTGCTACGATTTCAAAAAAATTCCTGTAGGTGAGTTTCTCTTCTGGAATTAGGCCCCCGCCAGAACCCTTCATGACAGAAAGAAGTTGTACTCGGGCAAAAAAGGTCGTGATTATTAAAACCCCGACAGCCAAAGCTGTCATCACGACGTGATTTGGCAGGTCTTGGATTACTGGAATATGGTGTAATATATTAAAACCATGCTCTTCATGCATTACGTAATACCCTCTGGCTCCAAATAAATCCCCCAAGCAACGGCACTATACCTAAGGTTCCTGTCCCCATAAGTAATCCGTACGTTGGGATTTCGTACCCTTTTAGCAAAACAAAGATGAAAAGTCCCAGGGAAACTACCTTAAATATGCCCCAACAGAAAGCCTGAATTGCATAGGCTGATTTTTTTTCAGGCGCACTCCCCATCCACCGAATAGCGACCGACATGAGTTTTGCCAATACCAGGAGGTCCAAGTTGCTCAGGCCCCAAAAAAGGATAAGCCAAGGAATGGAGGTTTGGGTCGCTGTTCCAAAAAAACAAATCATTAGACTAAGGGCTAACCATAAAAGGCTGACCCAAAGGAAAATTCTATTTTCTCCACGCATTAGACGGACTTCTTGCATAACTCACTACTCTTACAAATTCCGACCGATCTTGTAAATTTTATAAAACGCTAAACCCAATCCTGCGGTTGCTCCTAAAAGAAGGACCACCCAAGGGGCTCCCGCCTTTGTCCACGCCAAGTAACCTAAAGCCGTCCCAACCCCGGTGTAACCCACCAAATCCCCCACTATAACCATAAACAGGCCTAGCTTGCGTAAAGGACTCTCTTCATCTTTTTTCATTGTGCCTCGCCATCAGGTATCGTGCTGACAACCGGTATCTAAAGTCAACAGAGTCAAAGCTACCGACCCCCTCGATGAGCAACCCGCTCTTTAAGTCTAGAGAGCTTAATTTGAATCACACCTGGCGACGGGTAGCTTCGGGCTAGGGCGGAATACATAGAATAGGCGTGCTCTAGCTGGCCTTTCTCTTCGAGGCATGAGGCGATTCCAAACTGAGCTTCTGGAACTAAGGTGCTTTTCGGGTACTTCTTCACAAAACTCTCATAGGCCTGTAGGGCCTGTTGATAAGGATCACCGCTTTCCCGATCCTTTTGCTGCTCTCCTCGTGTGTAATAGGTGACCCCGGTTTCGAAAGCGGCTCGTTCCGCCCAGACAGATTTTGGGTATTTTTCGACTAATTCCCCGAATTTCTTGGCCGCTTCCTCGAACCTCAGCAGAAAGAACCAAGACTTTGCCACCCGGAACATAAACTCCGGGGCATCAGGAGAGTTGGGACGCTCTTTGAGTAGGCCCTCATAATGCGAGAGGGTCTGCTCAAACTGTTCTGTCTTCGTAAACAGAATATCTCCAACTTGAACCTTTGCTTCCCAGGCACTTTCTGGGTCTACTGGACCTTGGGAATAAATCCGAAATTTTTTTACAGCGTCTGCGTATTCAGACAAAAACAAGGCCTGTGTGGTTGCAGCCCGGTAGAGAGCCTGCATCCCCAATTTTCCCTTGGGATCTTTGGAAACAACCTTTTCAAACTCGACAACTGCGGCGGAATAACT
>JACPOE010000020.1 GCA_016185105.1 Bdellovibrio sp. | reverse complement strand
CGGGGCCGCAGTATTCAGCTTGGGAAGTGGAAAAAATTTAAAAATAAGCAGCCCCACTAATCCAACGCACTGAATGAGGATGGCTCCGACAACTAGAGTGGTAAAGAAGAGTTCGAAATAGGTGTAAGTTTCAGAGAAGATCATGAGTTGAATCTTTTCTTAAATTGACATCAATCGCAACTCCAATATGATGAGTCCCTCTGGGGAACGTGTGGTTCGGTGGGTCATGATCCAGAGCTGTAAAAAAAATTTGGAGAAAAAATGAAAGTTCTAGTTACAGGCGGTGCAGCATTCATCGGCAGTCAAGTGGTAGAACGTCTTTTGATGCGAGGTCACAAGGTTGTTGTGTATGATAACTTGTCCACCGGACAAATGGGATTTTTGCCTCCTGCGGGATCTTCTGCGTGGGCGTCGATTCAATTTGCACAAGCCGATTTGTTGGATCTTCCTCGACTAAAAGAAGCGATGCAGGGTGTAGATTTTGTGTATCATCTTGCGGCAAATGCTGATGTCAGGTTTGGGACAAATCATCCTAGCCGGGATCTAGAACAAAATACGATTGGAACCTTTAACGTCCTAGAAGCCATGCGAAGTGCAGGGTGTAGAAAGATTGCTTTTTCTTCTACGGGCTCAATTTATGGGGAGTGCAAAGTTATACCGACGCCTGAGGATTCGCCTTTTCCAGTGCAGACTTCCCTTTACGGTGCTTCCAAACTAGCAGGCGAGGGACTGATTAGTGCCTATTGCGAAGGGTTTGGATTTCAAAGCTGGATCTTTCGGTTTGTGTCGATCTTAGGCGAGCGCTATACCCACGGACATGTTTTTGACTTCTATAAGCAGCTTTTAGCCAATCCAAACGAGTTAAAAGTCTTGGGTGACGGTCGCCAAAAGAAGTCTTACCTCTATGTTGGCGATTGTATGAATGCCATCGAGACCGCGATTGAAAAAGCAGACGATAAGGTAAATATTTTCAATCTGGGTACTGAAGAATTTATTCAGGTTACCGATTCAATTGGGTTTATTTGCGATTGCCTGGGTGTGAAACCTAAGATTCAATATGGCGGTGGCGAGAGGGGATGGATCGGGGATAATCCTTTTATTTTTTTGGACACGAAAAAAATCCGAGGGTTGGGATGGAAACCCGAACTCACCATTAAGGAAGGCGTTTTTGCTACATTGAACTTCCTTAGAAAAAATCAAGCTGTCCTATCTAGAACCGAAGATCGGGCGATCCCGGCTCAACCTTCTTCCAAGGCTGCCTCCGAAGGAGCGAGTGGCTCAGCCTTTTTCTAAGGCAAAAGTCGCTGGAGCGGTCCAAAGGCAGCGGAAATGGGATAAATCCCCCTTCCGTTAGATTTTTTTCTGGCACGGGAGTCTCGGCTATAGCTATAACCTGGGATTGAACGGTACATTCCAGGAGTACTCCCATGTCCCATGAAAAGAAGAAGACTAAGACTAAGTTCAAGATTAAGAATGAGGTTTTTCGTGAGATTTGGAGCCTAGCTCTCCTTTTATTGGGGGTTTTTGTCTTTCGGTCCATGATTGCCGAACCTTATGTCGTTCCAACTGGATCTTTGAAGCCTACTGTTTTGCCAGGGGATCGGATTTTTGTGTTTAAGGCGTCTTACGATCTCAAGTTTCCGTTTACCGATTTCTCCCTTTATAAGGTTGGTGAGCCTAAACGAGGCGATATTATTGTTTTTCGGTACCCCAGGGATCCCTCAATTAATTATGTGAAGCGCCTGATAGGTTTGCCAGGGGACGATGTCGAAGTCACTGATGGTTGGATTACGGTTAATGGGAAACCTCTCTCGGTCGAGCCTGCAACAGAAGGACAGATTTCAGCCCTAGAAAATGGCGAAGACGGAGCTTCCTATTATTTTGAAAAGATTGGGAACACGATCCACCCTCTTCAGCGTGTGGAAGAAAAGAGCCGGCGTGAACATCAGCATGTGATTGTTCCGAAGGATAAGTATTTCTTCATGGGAGACAATCGAGATGAAAGTAACGATAGTCGCTATTGGGGTGAGGTTCCCAAAGAATACCTAAAAGGGAAAGCTCTCCTGATCTGGTTTTCCCTCGAATGGGATGGTTGGTTTCCCCGAATTCGCTGGGAGCGAATCGGAAAATCTTTGACTCAGTAAGAAGTATTTGTGTCGCGCCTTAATTTTAAACTAGAATTTAAAAACTCAGATTCTCAAGCTCGGGCTGGCCGTCTAACCACTCTTCACGGCGAGGTTCAAACCCCCGTTTTTATGCCGGTGGGGACTCAGGCTACAGTAAAAAGTCAGACTGTCGAGAGTCTGAAGACGACCGGTTCGAAAATCCTCTTGGCAAACACCTATCACCTTTTGCTTCGTCCCGGACCTGAGGTTTTTGAACGGCTGGGTGGAATTCACAAATTTATGAATTGGGATGGATCGGTATTGACCGATTCCGGTGGCTTTCAAATATTCTCCCTGCCCAACGCAAGAGAGATGCGTGAGGAAGGGGCAAAGTTTCGAAGTTACGTCGACGGTAAAGTTTTTTTGCTGTCCCCAGAGGAAAGTATTCGGATTCAAAAGGCTATACGCAGCGACATCATGATGGTTTTGGATCAATGTATTCCGTCGACTGCTGAGTTTGCCCAGGCAGAAAAGGCAGCTGATCTCACTTATCGGTGGGCGAAGCGAAGTTTGGCTGCGCGCGGGGACTCTCCGCAGGCTTTGTTTGGAATCGTTCAAGGGGCAGTGTATCCCGAGCTTCGCCGAAAGAGTGCAGACCAAATTACCGGATTACCGTTCGATGGTTTTGCCATTGGCGGTCTGGCTGTGGGTGAGGGGAAGGATGAACGTGAGGATCTGTGCGAGTTCACAGCTAGGCTCTTGCCGGAGCACCTGCCTAGGTATCTGATGGGCGTAGGAACGCCGATTGATATCTTGGAGGCCGTGCACCGGGGAGTGGATATGTTTGATTGCATCTTGCCTTCGGCTCTTGCCCAGCGGGGCGTAGCATTTAGCTTTCAAGGAAAGTTTCAACTCAGACGAGCCGCCTACAAGTTCAGTGACGAGGCATTAGATCCCGAGTGTGATTGTTTGACTTGCAAGAACTATTCAAAGGGTTACCTCCATCACCTTGTCAAAGCGGATGAAATTTTGGGATGGCATCTATTAGGGCAGCACAACCTGGCTTTTTACCATCGGTTGATGCGTGAGATCCGTGAGTCTATCGTCGAAGGACGGTTCCTAGACTATTACCACGATAAGCGGGATCGCCTGGTGATTTCAGATGGTGCAGGGGTGGAACCTAGAAAGTCGCGTAAGAAAAAAGGTTTTGAAACAGTTCTAGGCGACTACGAAATTAAGGATTCTGAAAAAGGGTACTCCAGCATTCGGCACCGCAGCTCGGGTGAAGTGATGCATTGTGTGAGTAATCCAGATGAGGAGTCCTTTAAACTTTATATTGAACAATCGAATCTGGAATCCCTATTAGCTCAAACTGAAACTCAAGAGCCTTTGGTCATCTGGGATGTCGGCTTGGGTGCGGCCTCGAATGCAATGGCCGCTATTCGCTGTTTTGAGAAGGTCTTTGAGGCCGACGGAGAAGTCCGCCCAGTCGAACTCATTAGCTTTGAAAACGATCTGGATTCGCTGCGTCTCTCGGTCCAGCATCCTGCAAGGTTTCCTCATATTCGACATGCGGCTCCTCAAGCGCTACTGAATTCAGGAAAATGGTGTCATAAATCGGGTCTGTTGAAATGGAACTTACACGTCGGGAATTTTGAAGACTCAATGGACCGTGCAGCGGCGCCGGATCTTATTTTTTATGATTTATATTCATTTAAGACTAATCCTGGAGCTTGGACGCCCTCTTTGTTCCAAAAAATTTACTCTTCCTGTCGATCGAAGAAGACTGTGATCTATACTTACACAACCTCTACGGCTGTACGGGCAGCCCTTCTCTACGCTGGCTTTTATGTAAAAAAAGGAATTCCGACGGGTCCTAAGCTCGAAACTACAGTCGCAACCAACGATGGTACTGTGGGGGGCTTCCTCGGAGCTGAGTGGCTGGACAAGTGGCAAAGAAGTGGCGCGAAATTTCCTGAAGAAATTTCAGCCTCAAACCAAGAATCCTTTGCTGCTCGTATTTTGGGTCATCCTCAGTTCAAATTCGTGAGAGGACAACCCTCAGTTACGGGGATTTTTTCGTGAAGAAATCCTTTAAAGATTGGATGATTCCGGGTCCAGCAGTGCCAGGAGTCAGTCAGGATAGCGCGGTTCCAGAGGATCAAAGCCTTGATGCCCTATCAGGACATTTCAAAATTTATCAGTATAGAGCGGGACACCGGTATTCAACCGATGACCTTCTGGTTGCTTGGTACGGCACATCCTTTTGTGGCTCGGCAAAAAAAGTTTTGGATTTGGGCAGTGGAATTGGCTCGGTTGGAATGATTGCGGCTTGGCGTTTGCCTGGCGCCGAGTTTGTTACCATTGAAGCTCAAGATATCAGTGTCCAATTAGCCCAGAAGTCGATTCGCTATAATGGCCTTGAATCTCGATATGAAATTCGCTGCGGTGATTTCAGGGACTCTGAAACCTTGTCTGGCAAAGAAAGATTTGATTTGATTTTGGGCAGTCCCCCGTACTTTCCTATGGAGGATGGCCTGTTAGGAAATCATCCTCAAAAGATTTCCTGCCGTTTTGAGATGCGCGGTTCCATTCTTGATTACGCTAGTGTTGCCTCCAAACACCTCACTCCTGGAGGTGTTTTTGCGTGCATCTTTCCAGTGGCGCCCAAACATCAAAGAGACCGGGTGAATCAGGCGGCTCAGGAAGCCGGTTTCACGATTCTTCGGACTCGGGATGTCGTTTTGAAGGAGGGCGAGCCTCCGCTTTTGGCCTTATTCCTGATGACCCTTTCTTCAGATATTCCAGAAGCCTATCGTGAAAAGACCTGGCATGAAAACCCACTTATGATCCGCCAGAAAGACGGTTCTATTCACCCGGAATATTCGGTGATTAAAATGTCGATCGGGTTCCCGCCGTAGTCTGCTTAGAATTGGCCGTTTTTTTGCACAAACTGCCAGTCAGGATCAGTAATTGCCTTCTTCCAATAGCCCGTTTGGCCTTCAAGGGTGGCTCCGATTCTAAATTCCCGTGCGGAGTTTCCCTCGGTCGGAGTCTGGAGGATGGTTAAGGTAGCAGGGGCAAGTTCACCCTCGGGAAGTGTCACTGGGACCCAATCCGTAGATCCTCGCCACCAAGGGAACCAAAAGCCGGAAAGGATGAAGTTTTTTCCTCGGGTGTCGAAATCGCCCAGAGTCCAATAGATTGCGGGTTGGTCTAGGTTCGGTCCTTCCAGCCCGTAGGCTAGGACGATAGATGCGGCCGCATCGATATAATGAAACTCAAAGGTAGAGTTCGGGGCTTCGATTGTCGGTCCTCAAAATAGCGATTGTATTTACCGCGGTGCGATACAGCCCAACCCTGAGAATCAGGCGGAATCCTGAGGCGTAGATCGGCACGGTTAGGGGTCGTCCAGCGAGCAATCCAACGTACTACCGGTAAGTTATACCATTGGGTCTTCCATTTTGAGGTCTGAGAGATATCGGTCCCTGAATAGACCCCGCGAATCGAGCGCTCCTCTTTAAGAACCTTCTTGTAATGAAGGTAGCCCTCTGCGTCTCGAACCATCAGATTAGCCCCATCTGCTTTGATATCGAAGGGCAAGGGCCCGGGTTCAAACTGGATTTCAGTCCATTGCGCTGCCGGATCGTTCTTCTTTCTGACAAAAATCTTTTCCTCTTCCAGCGCAAACTCTTGAAGGTGGTTGAAACTCCGATTGGGGCGTTTAAGAATTATTTCAGCCTCGGGCCCAGGGAGGTCTGCAAAGCTGCTGCTTTGCCAGCAGAAGGCCAAACTTAGGCTAATGTAAAAAAGACTGTGAATTTTTTTCATAACTGTCCTTGAGAAATAAAGCGTTAAACACGCTGCGACAAATGGATCAAAACATGCAAAAATTCAAGCAAAGATAGTATTTTTGTGCTAACACGCCGTTCTATGATGTATGTGTCAACAGCAAAATTGGCCAAAAATCAGTTCAAATGTTTTCATTGCCGTTTGGTATTTTCCCAACGGGATGGAGACTGGATCGACTGGGACGGAATGCAAGTCCATCTCTGTCGAAAGTGTGACAAACTAACAAAAGCAAATCCTGAACGAGAAAAATAAATCGTCTGGATTTAAAAACTTGAATACCGGAAAGCGGGTCAGGTTTTTTGCTGAGATTCGCTTTCCGGACCTATTCGACCGACTCTAGGGGCTCTTCCTATCTTGTGGGTAAATAATTGAAATATGATTCGCGAAATATTTTAGCCAATCATATTCTTTGAAGACGATCTTTTTACTATAGGGAGCGACATCGTCTTTTACCGACAAGTTGTAGTGATAAAGAGGTCCTCCTTCATCCGGATAAATTGAATCTCGGATATAGAAAACTCCTTTGTCTGAGCTACAACCGCCGTTCTTAGCGTAAGCATCCTCGATTTTTATTTTGGCTTCTCGTGCTCTTTTTGCACGAATCTCGTACGCTTTTTTCGCAACAGGATCTTTGGCTTCAGCCGCTTTTTTGGCAAGCTCATCAGCTCTTTCCAAAATCACCTTACGGAAGCGCTCTGTGTATGCGCAGTTGCCATTGCTCATCTCGTCGTTATATCCAACTATAAAAACAGCGTGCCAGTAGCTGTTGTGGTTATAGATCACTAGGACTGGCGATTTTCTCGTCCTGAGCGCAAATTTCACTTGATCGGCGATGTCATGAGGGGCAACTCCCACGTTCCATTGGTTTTCAGCCGGGTCTGCAAAAATGACAGTTCGGTCAAATTCCGGTAAGGGAACGGTTGCCTCTGTTTGGGAGGGCCGTTCATCAATCCAATTGTAGCTAGTTCCGTATTCGGCCCCAGGCGCGTTTGGCTTTGCAGGAACCAGATGGTCGCTATAGGTTTCTCCGGTATACCAACCCTTGGTGTAACGATAAGTGCTATTCCGTAAAGACTGATTTCGGTTGCGGCTAAAAAGGTAGATCGCGTCGGTTCTCCAGTTCTTTAGGCCAGTCTCGTTCTCTTCGAAACCTGCAAAATTCATGATAAATCGTTCGGACAGGTCTAGCTGGCCGTCCGCGTTTCTCGGTACGTGGGGGTTAAGCCGAGCCAACCACCATTCAGCTATTCCGGTGATAGCCATGTACAAGCAGCTCCCGGCGTCTTGCTGGTCAGGCGAAGCGAAAACATAGGGAGTGAGTTCGTCAAAGCCGCCAAGCTTATCCGAGGGCTTCTCAATGGGCTTGCCTAGGGGAAATTCAGTCGGATTAAGGAAAGTTTGAAAGGAATTGAGGCCAGGGGGGGCCAGGTCTGAACTTTGCTCGGAATGGCTCTCCCAGCGAGGTTCCGAGAGGCCTTCTCCTGCAGGCATGTCGCTAAGGTGGAGCGCCGCTAGTGCGGGAATTCCCTGAAGTAAAATCGTTAAAACGCCAAAAGGACCTAAGATCGTTTGCCTCTTCATTCCATATTCCCCCTAATTTTCATTAAAGGGGGAATTTGAAAAATTACAATAGGGCTTGTAGAAAACTAACGTCCTGTTAAGACATAATTCTATGCGTTATGAGATTGTAATTGACGCAGGGGAGACTCCTAATAAATGCACCATAGCCCCTCTGGCCAGTCGAGCAGACTTTAAGTTGATCCGTGTCCGCGGAGCTGTCGGGCTCCTAGGCCCATTCGAAGTACCCTATTTGTTACATCCGGACGGGACTTGTTTGACAGAGCTCGTAAAGAACGAGGCCCACTTGCCATCGGGTATTGCTGCGATTGATTGTGTTTGGAATCGACTCGATTATCTCATTTCGAAAGTGGCTGCGCCTTTACCTCGATTAGCGAGCCTTCCAAAAGGATTTGTCACGGCCTATCCCAGAAAAAGTGCTCAGAATACCGATCCAGAACAGGGGCTGGCTACGATTGAAGCCATTTTTATCGGGGCCGCTTTAATGGGTAATTGGGATCCTTCTTTGTTTTCGCAGTACTACTTTGGCTTGAAGTTTTTGGAACTCAACCAGAAACTTTTTCTTGAGCTAGGGGTGAAGCAGGCTGCCGAGCTATCGGCTTTTCCAGCAATGCCTCCTAAGAATCGAAACTCGGCCCAAAGGCGTCGGGACCGGGGCCGCTTTCGGAGCTAGGTCGGGCAATTCCTGCCTATTTTTTTATTATTTGTTGTTTAATACAATGTAAGTATGTACGTCAGTCGATCCGAAGAAGACAATTATCAGTCCTACGTAAGAGAAAAACGCGCAAAACAAGTCGCGGACCTAGAGGAAATGGAATCCTCTCAAAAGAAAGAGATTGAAAACTTGCAGTCTGAATTTAAGACGAAAGCTTCAGGCTTGGCCGAGGACTATCGAGTTCAGCTGTCCAAGTTGGATGAAAATTACAAAAAGGAAATTGAAGAGTCTCGTAAGTCTCATGAAAAAGAATTGAGCATTGAAAAAGACTCTCAAGAAAAAGAATTTGAAAGACTAAGAGAGCGGGAAAAAATTCGGATTGACGAGTATCGTAGGAATCAAGAAGAGCAAATTGCAAAGATGCACGAAAAATACCACACCGCTATGGAAGAAATGGAAAAGAATTTTAAGTAAACGATCTCCGGTAGGCCTTACCGGGGTTAAGCAGCCTTTTTAATCACAAACACTTTTCTAAAGGCTTCACCTACTGAGAAAGAAAAATCGGTGGAAATTGTTTTCTGAATCTCTTCTATGGGATCGAGTTTTGCCCCGAGCTTTTGCTTTTGAAGTAGTTTCATAAAGTCATCGGCTATCCCAATTATTTCCGATACCTTGTTGATACTTCCACCACCAAGCTTATTTGGAAACCCTTTTTGATTTCTTCTTTCGTGGTGTTGGGCGACTGCTTGAATTGCAGTTGGTTCCGTTCTTCGGAAGCTTCTCAGAATGTCTGCTCCAATAATGGGGTGAGTATGAAAAGTGATAATTTGAGATTCACTCATTTTGCTTTCATCTTCATCTAAATCCTTAATGTCTTTGTATTGCAAAAGCCCAATGTCATGAAGCAGAGCTGCCATTCCAACAAGCTGCGCCGGATTCGAGCTGGTCATGCCGAGATGACTTGCTAGCATTGAGGCAATAATAGTGACTCCTACACCGTGCTCGAAGGAAGCCACGTTGGAGAGAAACTCATCTAGATACTCATTGTTTTTAGGGCGATTTTTGGCTACCAGCGTTTTTACATTGCCTACGAATTCATTAGCGTAATGAAGGGAAGCGTAATTCACACCGTTGGTTTCGAGAAATCGCATCACTTCGTGGCCATGGTTAAGCGTGTGATTGATCTGAAGCTTGGCGGGTGCCTTTTCACTGTGGATCAGGGAATTAGTCAACTTGTCGCAGTAGTTGAGGTAGTTTTCCTGCGCTTCTCGGCGAAGGTAGAAACTTACAATTCCTTTATTAATATAGTTTGTAACTCGATCTACGGTGAAAGAATCTCCAGCACGTAAGATTTTAATGTATTTGCCGGAAGCAAGTTTCAGATAAATATCAAAAAACGAAGTGCTGCCACTTAGAAAGTGTTCCGCCAAAATAGGGACAAACGCAGTGTCTTCGACTCCTTCGACTTGATCAGACGCATCAGCGTTTCTTTGGGCCAAGTCGAGCGCTAGAGTTGGATCAAATTGAATGGACGGCTGATTCGGACTGGCCAGGATCTGCCGAAAGGTGACCGGCTTTTTGATGACATTTTGAATACCAAGCCGACTGAGGTCTTTATCGGAAAAGCCTTCAGATCCAGGATCGAGTAAAATGTAGATGGGTGTTGCGGGACGGTACCGGTGGGCGAACCGAATAATGGAAAGGCCAAACCCGCTCGGCAAATTCATATTAACGAAAATCCCAAAAATCGACTGAGCGGGATCGGCCAGGAGTAGCTGTGCATTTTTCCCATTATTCACTGCCAAGATGGTCTGTCCGAGGGTGCTGGCCTCAGCTTTGAGAGCTTCCAGAAATGCCTGATCCGAGTCGATAATCAGTCTCAAATGAGGGTTTCTATTTTTTTGCATGTTGCCTTGCGCCATAATTTTGAAAAGGGTTCTGATTCAATCTCCGTCATTTAAGAATCGGCAGAAGAATCAAATAAAATTAGGGGATAGGCGGAAACCTTTATGAGAGCCTTTCTCGAATTCTCTGGGCTTCTTCTTCATCAATGAGAATAAACCGCTTTTCAGCTTCTTCGTAAGCGTAGACATTGGCGGTTTTCAGTTCAAACCACCAACCGTGAACTTTGGTCCTGTTTTGCGCAATGCGTTCTGCTAAGAACGGATAGGATTTCAGGTGTTCCAGCTGTTCGAGAACGTTGGTTTGAGAACGGAAGTTTACCGGGTCAAGTCCTAATGAATTAATTAGGTCAACCTTCTTTCGGGAGTCTCCATGACGCAGCCAAGATCGGAGATTGGGAGGGCCAACCTTCTCGCGGCCGTGGTGGATGGCATGCATTGCCCCGCATTCGGAGTGGCCGCAGATGACTATGTGTGAAACGTCCAGCTTCAAGAGGGCAAACTCCAGAGCTGCTGCTTCCGACTCATCAGCCGTCGAGTGTCCTCCCTCTCCACAAAGAGGGATTAGATTTCCGACGTTTCGTACCACAAAAAGATCTCCGGGGTCAGTCGAAGCAAATACGTTCGGGACCACACGACTGTCCGAACAGGCTACGAATAGCGTGTCTGGGCTTTGTCCTAGGGCTAATTTCGCGAACTTCTCTCGATATTCAGGTTGGGTGTTTTTGCGAAACTCTACAATCCCGTTGAGGAGCTTTTTCATAGGGTGGGGACTATAAACTTCTAGAAGGGGAATGCAACTTTTAGATTAGGTTTGATTTTGGGGGGTTAGGGTCTTACTACGCAGCAGGTGATGTCATAAAGAGTGAGTGCGTATAGGCCCGTGTTAATATTATTTACAGTGAGTGCGACGGCATACATCTGGTCGGGACACTGAAAGTCGTTAACAGAGTATTTTTGGCAGTTGGCTGTCGTCAGGTCTGCTGTGGTCCAACCAGTATTGGCTAAAGACGCAGATACGGAGCCAAGGCAGTTAGTGACCTTTGTCCCGTCTGTATCAAAGCCAAGCGCCGGAACTTTTAAGTAATATGTTTTTTGGCCAAATCCAATTTGATTCGTTACCCTCTCTAATACCATGTTGAAATTGGCCTGAACCGCTGTTCCGCCCAACGAAGCCTTGGTGTCCCAATACATCGAAGTTACAGTCAAATGAGGATTGATTTGTGTCCCCGTGCCACTTGGACCGGCGACAATCTGTTGGGTAGCGGCCACAAAAGGAAATTCTACGTTATACGTTGAGCCGGCAGGGGGTATTCTAGTGATCGTCTCAGTGGCTGGAGCCGTAGGATTAAGATTAACGTTTTTGAAGTAAAGACCGCAAACTACAGGGTCGCTACCAATTAAAGTAATAGTATTTAGAATTTCATTCACTTCTTCCCGGATGTCGGAAGCGATCGTTGCACGGCTCATCGTGTCAGTAGAGCTCATAATTGTGAGCACTAGGGCTGAGCTGATCGCAACGAGAGGGAGAACGGTAAGAATGGAAATGCCCCGAGAGTCTTGAAAAACGGACTCATCTGGTATTGTTCGATTGTGATTAAAAAATAAAAAACCTTTCACAATCCTCCATCGGTAACTCTATTTTTTTACTTGATGCTATTCTAACGCGGTGATTAATAAGGGGAGAAAATACCTTGGTGAGGGGGCAAAAACTGTTATAATAATAAATAGTTACTAAATATAGTACATTGTACCATGATTTACGGTGCTTTTGAAGGAGGGGAGTTTGATTCGCTCTGTGGTGAACCCAAATAGGCGTGCCCTGCGTTCGAACTCCGGTGTGACCATTGTAGAAGTCATGATCGCCGGCCTTCTGGCGTCATTGATGATTATGGCGATTTCCGAGACAGTGGTGACAGGAGGGAAAGCATTTAGTGGCTTCCTTAATCACCAAGTGATGACTAATTTTAAAAATCAGATTAGCTCGACGGTCGCTAGCCCCACGAACTGCATCTCAATGATCAGCGGAACGATCGATCCCAGTTTATCGATCGGAACACCCCAATCCATCTCTCTTGTAACTCCATTTGGTACCTTCAGCTCTGTGTCGCCGAATAATGCGGTTGGCAGGGATATGAAAATTCAGTCCATTTCTTTTTCTAAAGCCCTCAATCTTTATAATACGGCGACTAGTCCAAATTCTTTTCTGAATACTTCTGACAATCGCTATTATTGGCCGATTTCCGGAACAATCACTGTGTCGATTACAAATTCAGCGGTGACAGCTGGCACTGCGCTAGGCGGGAAAGATCTTTCGTATACTTGTCCGAGTGTCCTTACGATGAAGTCAACGAGTAATGCGAGTCCTTGGTCGGTTCACAGTTGTCAAAGCATCTCTCCGTCCACTTCCACTACCAGCAACACGGGTTGGCCAGGGGGTACGGGCGCGAAAACCTATACGAAGTATGCTTCTAATGGCCAATCGCTGACCTGTCCTGATGGTTCTTACATTACGAGTCTTGCCTTTAAGATTACAAATATTTATTACGCCTACTGTCCCAGTTCCCCGCCTTGTTCCTGCGCCTGTTCTGGGAAATGTGGTTGTTCCTACTGGTGTAGTACCAGTTGTACTCCTAATGCGAATCCAAATGCCGATGGCTCTTTGTGGGGCGGTCCTTATGGGACTTTTGGCGTTTGGAGTGCATGCGAATGGCAGGGGGGGTGTTGGGCCACTTATTACGCCAGTTGTGATGGGTATTGCGGTGTCACCTACTATCAGGCTTACAGTCTCGAGGCAGTATGCAGGAATGTGTTAAAATAGGAAAAAAGGTTAGCTATGAGTGAACTTGAGCACGCCAAGAAAAAATCTACGAAAACGGTTAGTGGGATCTCCTGGTTTTTTATTGCCTGCTCAACATTGGGGATTTTCTGGGGAGTTAAAAAGTACAAAGATGGTCAAAATAACAGTCTTCCAGTAAGTAAAATTGAAAAGAAGAGACCACACTCTGTGAAATTTTCTTTCAATTCGGAGAATTTAACTTTTCGATGTGAAAAATTTCACGTCGAACTCCTTGACGAAAGTGGTGCCCCTTCGAAATCCGGAGCCTATATTAAGGCGACCAATGAATCTTCAGGGATTCTTGTAACACTTTTTAATAAGAGCACATGTGGAACGGATGGGGCACCTTCAACTCAGCTTTCTGTGCCAGAGGGTTCCAGTTCGGCGGATATTTTTCTGAAGTTAGAAGAGCCAGCCACGCTCACCCTTGAGGCTGATGATGAAAAGGGTGCACCTATTAGTTTAAATGGAGAAAATAGAAT
>JACPOE010000019.1:2352-3784 GCA_016185105.1 Bdellovibrio sp. | reverse complement strand
TGCAGCTCTTACCTTTTGATAAAAAACTTCTGCAGAAGACATGAAATCAGAAAAGGGTAGAGATCGTTGCTCGAGCGTCAATCTCAGGAATTTAAAAAGATCAAATTCCGGATACTTTCCTCTGAGCGTTTCAAAAAAAGCAAAAGCCACTAGATGAGAACAAAGAACTGTATTCTCCTTGTGAAACCGATCACTCAATCTCTCGCCTAACTGACGTGTGTATTCATGATCCCTACGCTCGTCTCTTTTCAGCTCTCCCTGAGTCGTTAGCCAGCGTGCCGGATCTATGGTTGTTCCATTTGGGCCGATCGAATTTCCTTCTTCATCGACGGGATTTCCAAAAATGTCTAACGGATGTCCAATTCGGACCGTTACTGCGCTCTTTGAAGAAAAGAGCTTCCAAAAGAAGCCTAATACTTTTGTAGGTTGCCAAGACTCATCGTCCATCATGATGAATCGGTGCTTGCCCGACTCAGAAAGAAAATCTTCAATCAGGGATGCTGCCTCTAAGACAAAGTCATAGCTCATCACCATAGGAACGACAAAAACCTTGGCCTTCTCCTTGCCCCGTCGTAAATTTTCGATCTGAGCATCTAGCCCCGTTCCTAAAAGACCTAATTTGACCCGACTTTCAATAGCACCACTGCGCGAGCGCCCTCCGCCAGGAAAAAATATCGAGTGGACCCCTTCCTTCAAAAGTTCGGTGCTATAGTTTTTTAAAGTATTTTTATAGATGACGTTCGTCTTCTGACGATCGACAGTATAGGCACCAAGCTCGCTCATAAAAAAACTAAAAACTGGATTTGAGTAAAGGTTAAGACCTGCCCCATAAGAGAAGGGAGGCATAGACATCAGATAAATTACATATCCAATTAATACACTGTCGATGTTGCTCTGGTGAGTCGGAACAAGAAGTATTGTGCCCTGATCACAGAGTTTCTGGAGTTGGGGTACCTCCCCAACAATATGAAGGCGCGATTGTAGAGATTCAGTCATTCCCCATGGCAAAAAGCGACGAACACTGGCGGCGTTAAGCAGCCAGTTAAACCCCCACGGCACTGCCCGAGTCGCAAACCAATAGACCCTGGGATCGAAGTGCCCGCCGATTTCCTCGGCATAGTGACCAATCACCCGATTCACTAAGTCCGCCCGATTTGCCTCAGCAGAGGGTCTTAGAAGGCCGGACTGAATCTCACTCCAAAGCTTTCGATCTCCTCGGTAGCGTTTCTTAGTAAAAATGCCGGGACGGCTTCTTTTTAGTCGCAATCGCTCGGCATAAAGGGCCTCACCCAAAAGACTGTCAGCATTTAAATCAGAGAGATCGGATGTAGTTTTTTTTACTACCTCGCCCAAAAGCCCCTGTCGGATTCCATCTAAGCGAGAAAGGGGGCCTGAAATAATTGGAATTTGCTCAAAACGAATAACGGGATGA
>JACPOE010000019.1:0-2336 GCA_016185105.1 Bdellovibrio sp. | reverse complement strand
TCAAAACGAATAACGGGATGACTACCTGTCTTTTGATTGACTTCAGTTTTGGTTTCCAATCCGGATACCCACTCACTTTCTTTTCAATCGTTTTAGGGACGCAGCCAACTCTTCAGTTTTGGCAACTAGCTCCTTTTCGCGAGTCCTTTCTTTTTCTACCAGTGCAGCGGGCGCCTTTGCCACAAAACTTTCCTTCGAAAGCTTGTTTCGGATAAAAGCTAGTTCCTCGCTAAATTTTTCAATTTCCTTTTCCAAACGTTTAACTTCCCCTTCAATATCAACAAGACCCTCTAAGGGGATTCGAAGCTCCAGCTGAGGTCGTGTCAACAGGATCACCGCATGACCCGGACCCGTCTCGTCCTCTCTCACCTCGCCGACCCAAGGTTGAAATCCCTTAATCTTAGCGAGGGTTCCTAATAGAGAGCAATACTTTTCGATCAGGAGTCGGGCCGACTTAGACTCATTCCTAAAGAAAACGTCAAACTCAGTCTTGGGAGAAAGGTTATTTTCCCCTTTGAAATTTCTCAAAGATTGGATGATCTCTCGAAGCTCATCCACCACCCTCTCACTCTCATCGTGGAGCCAGGTCTTGTTGAACTCTGGAAATTTTCTCAGCATGAGAGTCTTCTGAGAACTTCCGCCAGTCCTGTGTTGAACCTCTGCCCCTTCAGGCACCCAAGGCAATGTCTGCCAGAGTTCTTCGGTCACAAAAGGCATGAAAGGATGCATTAGCCTCATCAGACGCTCTAAAACAAATTGTAAGGTGTAAAGGGTCTGAAGGCGATTTCCTCCCCCCTCCCTCAAGGGAAGCTTTGCAAACTCAATGTACCAGTCACAAAACTCATGCCATGAAAATTCGTATACCGCCTGAGTTGAAATATTCAATTCGAAAGCCTGAAGTCCGTTTTCAACAGAGTCTGTCACTCTTTGAAGCCTGGACAGAATCCATCGATTTTGAATCAGAAGTTCATTCTTATGGGCAACCAACCACTGTTCAACGCCTCCCTCGGGCTCAGCTACGGGTCCGCCCTGGGCTTCCTCTAACTGCAGATGAAAAAATTTCACTGCGTTCCAGATCTTATATTGCCCTTGGATTTCGACATTTTTTCGCCTTTTTCATCCCGGACCATGGCGTGCAGATAGACCTTCTTGAAAGGAACATCTCCCATGAAATGAATACCCATCATGATCATCCGGGCGACCCAAAAGAAAATAATATCAAAACCCGTTTCAAGAACCGCAGTAGGATAAAAGGTCTTAAGAGCAGCTGTTTGTTCCGGCCACCCTAGTGTTGAAAAGGGCCAAAGTGCGGAACTAAACCAGGTGTCCAAAACGTCTTCATCCTGCTTAAGCTCAGTCCCTTTGCAGCTGGCACAGTTGTGTGGGGCTTCTTTGGCGACCGTAATTTCCTTACAATCTGCACAATACCAAGCCGGGATCTGATGCCCCCACCAGAGCTGACGGGAAATACACCAGTCTCGAATATTGTACATCCACTCAAAATAGGTTTTTTCCCAGTTTTTCGGAGTAAACGTGATTTTACCAGATTGAACTGCCTCAATTGCCGGATCAGCAAGAGGCTTAATTTTAACAAACCATTGTTTAGAAATGATCGGTTCAGCAACAGTCTCACACCGCTGGCATAAACCCACTTTGTGAGCATGGTCTTCTACTCTGACCAAAAGTCCTTGAGCTTTCAGGTCCTCAATTACTTTCTCACGAGCTTCCGCAAATTTCAGGCCGGCGTAACCGCCAGCTTGAGCAGTCATCTTTCCGTCTTTACCCATCACTGAAACTGAAGCTAGTTGATGTTTTTTACCTAAATCGTAGTCATTGAAATCGTGGGCAGGTGTCACTTTTAGACCGCCACTCCCAAATTCGCGATCCACATACTCATCAACAATGACTGGAATCTGGCGCCCCACAAGAGGCAAGACAGCGTCTTTCCCCTGAATGTGGCTGTACCGCTCATCCTCCGGATGGATTGCCACGGCAGTGTCGCCTAAAAGTGTCTCGGCACGAGTTGTCGCTATGACAAGCTGAGCTTGTGTTCCATCTTGATTTTTTACCGGAGTCCCATTCTTTTCGACAATTTTGTAAATGATATGCCAAAAATGCCCTTTTCGATCCGTCGGAATTACTTCCAGATCAGAAAGTGCGGTCTGACAACGAGGACACCAGTTGATGATTCTCTCGCCTCGGTAGATCAACCCCTCATTGTAAAGCCTGACGAAAACCTCGCGTACCGCCGCAGAAAGGCCCTCATCCATAGTAAAGCGTTCGCGTGCCCAATCAAAAGATGAGCCCATTCTTTTCAATTGCCCGGTAATCTGACT
>JACPOE010000018.1 GCA_016185105.1 Bdellovibrio sp. | reverse complement strand
ATCCCAAAGAGGCTGCAAATCAGAAAAGGACGGTTTTTCAAGGGCATTAGCCCGAACCCCAGACCTTGCATCCACTGCACCAAACTTTCCAGAGTTCACTAAGCGCCCTATAAGTCCAAATTGAAATGCTTCACCAAAATCTTTAATCGTGTCATCGGGAAGCTCGATTCGCATTTGAGGCACTTTCTCAATAGCTACGAATCTCTTGCCGTCTTTAAGGGGTGGAACTGCGGTTGGGTTCTTTTTTCCTGCTGCGTAGGAGGAATTTGCTGAAAAAATCAGATAACAGAAAATCAAAAGTGCTTTTTCGAAACGCATCGATTTCATCCTTTCTTTTTTCACCCCGAGACTGGGGGCAAAAAAAGAAAGCCGGGATCCGTTGGGCAGATCCCGGCCGGGCGTTTGAGAGTTTACCTGATGCTTCTGACCATAACTATGTCGCCAACCTGAACGTTCCTTGAACTTAAGGCCGAATCAATCAGGGCGGTGCTGGAAACCGTCCCTACCGCCACGGAGTGAGCAGTGGCCACGGCCTCGAAGACATTACAGACGCCGGTGGTCGTTGCATCGGTTGGAGCATACACAATGAAAGTTTGATTAACACCGATTCGATCCTGAGTCCCAGCATCGAAGATAAAGGACCCTACTGGGCTGACTTCTCTGACTGTAGCCTGCCAGGGAAGATCATTAATACGAGCCGATTGACTGAGCTTTGAAATTCCATCCTTCATGATGGCGCGAAAAATCTTACCCAAGGGACTATTGATCATTAGACTTGGTCCCGTGGAAATATCTCCGAAATTCAAGTTGAAGGATAGACTGCCGCTAGCCACAGAGTGATTTGATGTAGAGGCTCCAATGGCTGAGCAACCCTTGCTATTACAACTCCAAATTGAAAAATCCATGGCGATCGTGCCAACTTTGACAGCGGCGGTACCGCTCACGCCAGTGACTGGACCCATATTTCCATTAGGGGTGTACCCAATCGAAATTCCAAGGTTTACTAAATCCAATTGAAAAGTCGAGACAGCAGCCCGAAGTTCAATGTGTTCTCCGCAAGGGTAGGTAGCCTGCGGGTCAGTCGGTGCAAAGGCGGCACTCTCCGCTACTGCGCTGGTCATTAACACCTGCAGATCGGAGCCAATGTTTGCTTGACCATTATTTGGCAAAGAGAAGATTTGTGTGCCTACAGGGCGAAGCACAGCGGCCCTGACCGGCACTGGAGTACCCATATTGGGATTTCCAGGACAAGAACTTACGGGAGGTGCTTTTGCAGCGCCCATTGCCGAAACAGAAAGAAGAAAGGTCAGCACTGAGATACCAAAGTGGAGAGCTGCATTTTTCTTTGCCTGCAACTTCTTGGTATTAAGCCCTGTTTTTGAATTGATTAAGTATTTCATTTGTCCCCCCGACTATTAATCTATTTTAATAATATAAAATAAAATTAATATTTATAACGCATTTGGTCAAGGAGATAATGCGACGCACTAACTACTTAGTTTCATAACGATTATTTAAAACAATCACTTCCACTCTACGGTTTTTTGATCGGCTATAAGCGTCTTTTTTCTGAGTTAGCGGGTGAAAAGAGGAATAACCGGCAACCCCAATTAAAGCCGGATTGACATCGAATTTTTTGATCCAATACTTTGCCACCCAGGCAGCCCTAGCGGTCGATAACTCCCACCCACTGGCAAATCCGGGTGTATTCACCTCAGCATCGTCGATATGCCCTTCTATGCGGATGATCCGTTTTGTTTTGAAAATGATTCTCGCAATCCGATCTAAAATGGGGCGCAGATCAGGTTGGACTTCAATGCTGCCTGGGCTAAAAAAGTCTTTAGTAGCAATTCGAACGACCAGACCTTGGCTGTCATATTGCATTTCTAATTTCTCAGAAAGCTCCGTAGCTCCAACTTCCAAACTTATAGCCTCTTCCAAACGTTCCTTGATATCAGCAATCTCGGGATCGGGCTCTCCGGCTGTGTTCGTCTTGCCGGCCGGCAGATCGATCACTCTTCCCGTAGATCGCTCGGTAACATCAAACGGATTGGCAGTTGTACCACCACCCGTACCGCCCAGATCAATCATTCCTACAGGGCCGGAAGCAAAAGCTTGCTTCAAGCCTTGGGAGACTTTCTGGAACTTGGATAGGTCGGCTTGAGAAATAGCGTACATAATGACGAAGAATGCAAAGAGCAGCGTAATGAAGTCAGCATAAGAGACTAGCCAACGTTCCAGATTGACATGCTCGGGGTGTTTTTTTCTCAAGCTCGGTCTCCTTTAGGCAAGTCCACTCGATCCATCTTCTAATGTTCAGTTCGACGCAAATGCTCTTCAACAAAGACTTCCAATTTTTCCTGTAAAAAGTGGGGATTCAAACCCTCTTGAATTCCCACCACGCCTAATTTCACCACTTCTTTGGCAATCATTCTTTGGGAAGCTTTTCTCTTCATTTTTGTACCCCAGGGAATGAGGTAAAGATTAGCAGCGCCGACCCCGTAGACTGTTGCAACGAAGGCCACGGCAATACCCTCTCCGATCTTGCTGGGGTCATTCAACATGGACATCACGTGAATCAGACCCAAAACAGCTCCGATAATTCCGACCGTCGGAGCAAAACCTCCGGCACCTTCGAAAACCTTTCCAGCGTTTTCTTCCTCTTCGAAAGTCAGATAAATTTCCGTATCAATAATTTCCTTCACCGTGTTGGGTTCGAAACCATCGATCACATATTTAATAGATTTTTTAAAAAGAGGATTTTGAATCGAATCTCTTTGCCCTTCAACAGCTAGAACCCCTTCCTTTCTAGCGATTGTAGCAATCCGAATAATTTCATCAATTGTCGGCCTGACATCCATATCGACATTTTGATAAATACTGGGCAACATTTTAAATGCTTTGATCACGTCTGAGGCAGGAAAAGCCAGGAGCATCGCTCCGAAAGTTCCGCCAAACACAATGATTGCGGCGGTACCCTGCATGATCTGACCGATGTGTCCGCCTTCAAGAATTTGGCCACCCACTACCCCACCTATGCCAAGCACTGTCCCTATCACCGATGCTAAATCCATTGCAGCCTCCCTGCTGATACCCTCTTAGACCCCAAAAAGCCGGACAGATCCTCAGTTTTGATTTCGATTGATGAACTCGAAACTGAAAAGTTTCTTTCGATACTCAGTTGCTCCCTGCACGACCTGATCAACGCTCTCCCGCACCATAAGTTTATCACCCTGCGTTAGAGTAATCACAGTATCTGGAGTAGCTTCAACCAACTTGATCAGATCAGAATTCAAAACAAATTCTTTTCCGTTGAGTCGAGTCAATCGGATCATATATTCTGAGTGTAACCTAATGACTGATCCGAATCTATATCCTCATCAGAATTCTCCAATCTCAGAAGCACGAGGCTATTCAACCTACAATCGCCAAGTGACTCCGGGAATCCGACGCGCTGCATTTTTATTTGATGTAGCACTCTTTGTTTTTGTAGGAGCTCTCGCCCTCAGCTCTTTCCACCTATCGCCCCGGATCGTCTTTCCTTTGCTGGGATTTTCGCTGGTTGCAAGTATCGTGTTAGCAGCGTCCAGGCAGACTCTTCGAGCCTTTTTGTTCCGATTCTTTTCCAGTGTTTTTCCGATTGGTCTACCTTCACAGGCGTTTCTCTCGCCAGGAGAAAG
Source organism: Bdellovibrio sp. (assembly GCA_016185105.1). Classification (GTDB taxonomy): domain Bacteria; phylum Bdellovibrionota; class UBA1018; order UBA1018; family UBA1018; genus JACPOE01. The sequence continues at coordinate 9,136 of JACPOE010000018.1, read as the reverse complement.
GCTCTGGTCGCTCAGAACCACCGATCGTCTGCACCTCATTCAATGGGACCGACTGAAAATATCCACCCTCCTTTCTGCACTGTCGGTGAGTTTGATAGCGTTCTCTTTATGCGGTTTTTTGGTCTATTCCTCTTTATTCAACTACCCGATCTGGCCTAGCACCGCAGTTGAGCTTCCAGCTTCTGAGGCTCAAAACGAGAATTCAGCCATCCCGCTTTTTTATTCCCTAGGAAGTTGGCCTAAGACTTTCCAGGAGAAACCTGTTTTCTACGATGTACTCTACGAAAAAGGCCCACCTAATCGTTTCATTGGACACATCACCGCCCGTCTTGGCTTAAGTCGTAGCAAGCTCACCATTGAGGGCCCAAAGACTCCTGAGGGACTTGGTGGGCGTAACGACATTCGTAGGTGCTTTGTTGAAAGCTCTTTTTCATCATCGTTTTGGGGTTGCCTAGCCATAAAAGATCGTTTGCTTTCCCGGCATATCGAAGAGATGAAAAAAGTTTTTGGCCTTTGGCCTGCAAAGTGGAACGTGCGGTGGTTTAGCGTAAAGGCTGGGGCCGAAGGTGTTTGGCTAACCGCATTTGGTGAAAATTTTACACAAGATAGATTTATCCTCATCAACTCTAACGGCAGCCAACAAGCCCTGATCCTGACTCGTCCTATCCCAGCTCAAACTGAGACTGACTCGTCAGCCCACTCGGTTTCATCCGAAGAACTAGAATACTCCAAGGTCATGAGTACGGTCCTAGATCTCATGGGAAGCCTCAAAACGCTTGGGTTTCTGAACCAAGGTCGTGAGTGGATCAATCAGAAGCTACAGCAGATCCACCTAGATCAGCTGCAAGCGATCCAAGACCCTACCGAGAAAATAAAGCTCCTTGCCGAGATTCAACTCTTTCTGCTGAGCAGCATCTCTGTCGATCCCGCCAGTTTTGAATCTTACTTTCATCTGGCTGGAACGTCCTACCTTCTTTTCCAAATGGCCCCGAAGGACAGCCCAACTCGGGCCGTCGCCCTACAGAACTTCGAGACCTCAAGAAAGTATGCTCGGGACCTTCTCAGCTCAGACCTGGCCCAACAAAACTTTGGCCCAAATGTGCAAGAGCAAATGCACCAGATCGAACAGCTAGCCAAAGAAATTCGAAGTCTTTAAACCTAGCGTGTCATTTTAATCACGTCGTAGACCGTGTCTTGCACGCTTTTGAAATCCTCATACTGATACCCCGCCACAGTGCCAGCGGCATTTTCGCCGTAACTATTACGGAAGAATCTGTCCCATCTCGGCATCGCTAAGCCCTGGCGTAGGAGCATATTCGCGGATCCATGTTCCTGTCATCTTGGCATACGGGCCAATGTGATATTTCCCCATTTGGATGAGCTCATTGCTGAGATTGAAATGATAATAATCGTAAGTGGCTTGATAAGGGAGCTGACTCTCGGTAACCACTCCAAACTTATTATAGCCAGCTAGGATATTGGAAAAGAAGTCACCATCATCTGTTCGACCGGTAGCCAAATTAGCAACATGATTGAGATACTCTTCGGACAGGTTTTGATAGTGAAGCCCACAGTAGGTCGTGTAGGCATACTCCAACAGGAAGGTCATTGCATGAACTGAACAGGTGGGCCGGTCACCTTGATGGCGAATCGCAATTCCTCTTCGAGCAATTTCTCCCCGTAAATCGACAGTATTCCAATCTTGAGCTAGAAGTCCCCCATGAAACTTCTGGGTACAGGGAAGACGTCCTGGTGCCAGGCACTTCTGCTGTTCGATCGGGTACCCCAGGGTCCCCTTTTCATATCCCCGGTCCGCCCACTGCCGAAGGATAGCATCCGAAACGGCGAAGGTCCCATAAGTTGGATGCCAATAAACCCGACCTCCTTGAAATTCACTGTAACGCCCCTGTCCATCTGAGGTGGGAGTCTCGTTTGATTTTGGGAATCCTAAGTAGCTTTTTTCCCAACCCATCGAGGCCCAAAGGTTTCGAATCAGTCCATGAACTTCGAAAGCTCCAATGCAGGGATGCCAATAAATCGAGCCACCTGCAAAGTGGTTATATCTCCCGACCCCGTCCGGCGTTGCCGTTTCATCGGTGGTAGGCATACCCAGAAATCCAGTAGCACCTCCCAGGGCATTCCAGCGTCCTTGAATCGCTCCCAGGACCACCCAAGCTCCCGTCTTGTTGGCCGCGTAGATAGAGCCATTTTGATAGTCTCGATAGCAGCCCCCTTCAACGCCAGCCACAGGGGTGAAGTCTTTCTTCATCTGCCCCAAAGAAGGTGTGTTGTTGGCCTTGATTTGAATCGCAGCTTTCACAATAAAATTACACTCTGCGTAAGAATTCTCTACAAATGCAAAGCTAGCCAAGCTCAAGACGCTCAGCCCGCCAAACTTCAAGAAAAAGTGACCTATCCGATTTTTGATTTTCCCCATGATGAAATCCCCCGTTCGATCTGTCGTCTTACCTCTCAAATTGGGTCTATGTCCAGCAGGAGGTCGTTGAGCTTCAATCTTTCATTCCAGGTGTCTAAGACCTGTACAGTGTTAGATTTCTAACAGTACGTTCCAGGGTTCCCGCCGACACAACAGGAAAGATAGCCTCTTGAAAATAGGGTGTTTTTTTTCAATTTTAACTATTTACATTTAAGTACTGTCGGAGCAACTGACAAAAACTGTCACAACGTCTCGAAAAGAGACCATGTCGGATTTGACCCATCTCTAATTCTATTCAGAATTTTTAAGACTTCTGTAAATCGCATGCCTTTTGCATGACTTAGAATTACGTCAGACTCCGATAAAAGTAGAACGTTGGGCAAGGTGTCTGATTCTGTTTGAGAAATAAAACGGTGACCATAAAAAAGCTTTCTAAGAAACTTCGAAGTCTTTTTCGCCAGCGCGGGTTTTCCAAAACCCTTCGCAGAAGTTTGCGTCCACTGGCCGTCGGTCTCTCTGTCTCCGTTGTTTCGTTCGCAATCTTACAAGGCTGCACTCCAAACTCAACAGTAAGTCTTTCTGCCAACGCAATCAGCAATCCAAGCGCCAGCCCCTCGCCCAGTTATTCTGCTACCGGCGGCGCAAAAGCTGTAAAAATTATTTTCTCAGACACTAGCAGCGGAAGCTTCAACCCCCCTTCTTCCGGCGGCACCGTGGCAGCACCAGGATCGGGGCTTCAAGCAGTGCGAGTTTTCAACCCCGACGGAACAGTTTTGGCGTCTAACGGCCCCACCGGATCAAACTGGCCTGCCTGGCTTGCTGGATTTGAACTGGGTATTAGCGGCACCTCCAACACTTCAGCGAAAAATCCTTATTGTGCCACCTTCGCAGGGTCTACCGAGAGTACCGATTTAAGTTGTAACTTCGGATCTGGCTCTGGAACTTCTGCCTGTGGCGCACCTCCCGGTCAATTTCGAATCAGCGAAGTGGATTGCTCTGCCGGAGCTCCCGCGGCCTCCTCCGGTAATGGAGGTCCGTCTGATGGGATCTATTTTAGAGCCACGTTCAGCCGTGATCCAAGCGTCCTCGCTTTAAATGAAAATATTCTAGTCGTATTAGAATACACTGCGTCGGCTCTAAATCCGGCTCCTTCAAACCCCGTGAACTGTTTTACCGGTGGCGCTTTCACCCCGGAAGCGTGCACAGATTTCGTTTGGAGAACCTATATTAAACACTCCGCCAGCGAGATCGTTCAGCCATTCTTGATGCTGATTCCTCCAACTTTTTCTTCCGTATTAGTCACAAATATTCCCAGCCCTCTTGTGGGACCTCAAGGCTCAGGAACCGGTGTTGCAGCTAAACAGTTTATCGTTCCGCTGGCCTCCGATTCAGGAATTAAAGTTCTCCAAGTTACCCGCAAACAATCTGCCTTCCCGGATATCAACACTTTGAAAAGCTACTGCAGCCCTGGATCATTGCCGGGAAACTCACCACTTTGCGCTGGCGTGGTTTTGTATTCCATTACGTTTTACCGGATTTAAAAGTCGAATATGGCGCGAAGCACCTTTGGGGGGTTTAAGCCCCATAGAAAACTCCTTCTGATTTTACTCCCTGCGATGGCTGCGGGGATCTACGGGTGCGCCGCCGGCCTACAGGGAAATTCGAAATCCAGCGCCACTAGCACTTCACCTCTGACTCAACAAAATGATACTGCATCAAAGCTCAAGGGAGCCCATATTGATTTTCACTTTTCCAATTTTTATTCTTTAGGAAATCCTAATCCCTCTACAAAATGCGCGGGTGATGCCAATGTCTATTCTGATCCGATTGCGATGGTTCTCCCCAGCTACCCTTCCGATTACGTTGGCTACACCTCGACTACCGGGTCTACAGGCCCCCTGGTTTTAGAAACTAGCATCATTGACCCGTCCACTACAATTCGCCCCTCATTCATCAAGAATGTCTCTGTGAATCTATCAAACGCAAATGCACCCGTATCTGCCAACTTGGCACAAACGTGTGCAATGGGAACCGGGGTCGGATCCCCCCCTGTATCGAACTGTTCAACCTTTGATTTTGGTTCCATCGGGGGATTGCCCACAAATATGGGTGGGACCCTTTTACTCATCGGCGGATTGATTACCCAAAACTATCAGGGCTCGACTTACACACAACCCAACGGAATGACGCTCAGCTGTGGCCCTGCAGTGAATGCCACTTCGACCACCAGCGCCTATGGGAACACTTGCACCGCACAGGTGATGGGTATTGGAATTAATTCCCTTCCCTCGAGCGCCGCAGGAACGAACTATGCTCCAGGTCTAACCACAGCAAGCGGTCCAATCTCATCTTGGGCAAATATTTCATCCGTAGCAGGATATTCAGGTCCCGTCGGTGCTGCTGGGTCGGTCGCTGCATATGATTCATCAATGCAGGAAATTCTACTCTTTGGTGGGGCAGCTGCCTTGTCGGCGCTAACAACACTAGGTCCTGGACCCGCCAACTATGACACTTGGATTTTTAACGTAGAAAATCAGCAGTGGTCAAAGGTCACAACTAAGGCCAACATCGACCCAGCTATTCAGCGACTTTTTGATTGCGCCTATCCCTACTCTTCCGGTTGTGCTGCAAGTCTACAGTTAAGCAAATCCCCTGGAGGAAGAGCCGTTTTTGGCTATGTCGCAGTTCAAGGTATGGCATTGAATTCGCTTACGACAGGGATCGATAGCGCCATTGGAAATGTAACCACTTACCAAAACCAGGTGGATACCACCGACCGCATCATCACCGTCGGAGGCTTAGGAAATTGTAATGGGGGTTACTGCACAGACTCGATTCGTTTCAATCCTACTTTCGGCCCCGAATACCGCGAGTCTGACAACGGGCAAAATACTTTGGTCTCAATTAGCAGTGCTGTAAATCCCATGCAGTGGATAGATCCTTCACCCGATATTCCAATCAGCAACAGCTACAACACCATCGTCAGCGGAGCAAACACCGCCACCGGTATCACCGGCAGCACAGTGAATTCAAATCTCTTAGCCACACGCTTTCCCACGCCAAATCCAACCGCTACGCCCATCACCTCTGGCACTACTTCGAGTGGATTCGGAGGCTCAAGTTCCTCTGGACTCCCTGCGCTGCCTGGGCCTATCAATTTTGGTGCGGTCGCTTTGTCGAATAACAGCACCTCTACTACCGGTGTTGGCCCCTCGGGAACCTACTCTGTCGGCACAACGGTATACCCAGGAGCTGGATACGTTTTGGCTGCCGGTGGATTTTATGGCTTCATCGCCCAAGCAGCTGGCCAGCTTAATCAACCTGACACCAACTGCACCGATATTACGAAGTGCGGTGGGGACTTGCAAATCTCTCTCAGAAGAGGCTCTCTTTAAAGGAATCAATATGGTCTCGGCTTCTAACAATGAAGTCGTCTTTTTCGGGGGCTCTGACTGTCGAGACTATCTCGTTGGGTCGACTGCCTGTTCAGGAACACCAGCAAGTAATCCTGGTCGGTATTGGAATTTTGGGACTGACCCGGCTAATGTTGCAATTACTTCTTCAGCGCCCTCACTGACCACGATGGGCGGAACTGTTCCGACCAACGCTGGAATGGCAACAGCTCGCGGCTTGGATCTCAACGGAAACCCCATCGTAGTTGCTTACGGCGGAATGAGTTTGCGTGCGAGCAATGGATTCGGGTCACTCGATACTTCCAGTAAAATCTATTATTTGTATAATGACAGTTTAACCACCAAACCTACGTGGGGTACCTACACAGTCCCCACCGGAGCGGGTCCTCCGGCTCTTTCAAATGCAAGCTTGGTCTACAGTCATGTCACAGGGAAATTTTATCTTTTTGGTGGATATAATTCCGGACTCACCTCAGGAAATGTAACCAACGGAAACAGCGGTGACACTTGGGAACTCAGCGTTAGCAGCAGTACCCCTAGCTGCGGAGTAGCTACCTCGGCAACCTGCAATTTCTCATGGCGATTGTTGAATTCTTCTTCCGGACTTTCGTGCTACCCGAATTGTCCTCAAGCACGTCGCTCTCATCGAATGGTCGAAGCAAACTACAACTATTTCAATGCGCCTGCCGAACCTCTTTGCACCAATGCATCCCAACCCTGTTCTTTCGGACTCTTTATGACCGGAGGAACTCCCGACGGTGTCAGCTATCTTTCCGACCGATGGATGTTTGACCCCACGGCAAACGGCGGCAATGGGAACTGGCAAAATGTAGCCAGTTTTCCTCCGAGAATTTTTGCTGCAATGGCCTCTGCATCCTATTATGTCCCTTCTGGCAACGGCGACGCCCATCGGGCTATCCTTTTTGGTGGAGAAACAGCCATGGAAGATCCTGTGGCCGTTTCCAGCGGATATTTTGTGCCTCCGACTCTAGGGGATACTTGGATGTACGATTACACTTCGCAATCTTGGAATCTGGTTAAACTCTATGGGCGTCGTTATATGACAGGATTCACAGGCGCCAGCTTGCTGTCCCAAAATCAGGCACGCGAAGCCTCATTGACCACGGACACCACTACCTCCCTCTTGGCTCCGCCACCCCTCTCTGGTGCAATCATGGTCACCCGCACCTTGAAAAAAGCGAGTCACCTCTTAGGAGGTGCTGCGACTAAACTCGCTATTCCGGAAGTTTTCCTTTTTGGTGGTCGAGGCAAAGATGGACTGATTCAACCACTCTCTAAAGTCTACAAGTTCTGTGCAGGCTCAACCGGCGAAAAGCCCTACCCTTACACGTTTATCGGAAGCTCAGACACCGTACCCTCACCCGACGATGCCAGCTGTGATGGCTATGATCGCGACGTAAATCCCAATTCAAGCTCACCCAATTCAGGCTACACAGGTCGATGGCTTTACAAGACCCCTCCCAACACGGGACAGGATACCAAAACCAATATGGACCCTGCTACCGTGGGCGCTTTCCTGGGTGCAGCTACCTATGATACCGCGCGAGACCTAATCATCCTCTTCGGTGGTATCAGCACTCCCGGTGTCGCCATCACGGATACGGCCTCTTTATCCGCCAATACTAGCGGAACTATTTATGAATACACTCCACCCTCCTCTAGCGACACTACTGTATCGGGAAGCACACAATATTCTGGCGTTCGTGCCGGCTATTGGAATGAAGTGAAAGCATGTCAGGAAAGTACAGGGATTCCCACTGCCCGTTATGCACACAACTTGGGCTTTGACTCGGTATCGCGAACTGTCTATGTCGCCGGCGGATATGCCATGCCCGGAAGTTCATCGAACGGGCAGCTGCTTACCCAAGTTTATCAGGACGGAAGCACCACAACCCCAGAAGTTTGGGCCGCAGTCCGTTTCGATTCGTCAAATCCGGCTGGAATCCCTGGCCAAGGAATTCCACCGGTAATTCTCGGAGATTCCAGCAACCAATTTCCATGTTACTATTGGTCGCAAGTCTCGCAGTTTGCAAACTCTTCGGCGAGTACTTCGGATAACCGTCCTCCCACGACTGGTGTTGCCCACGCCGCTGGCGTCTTTATTCCTTCGTCTGGATTCAATACTGGTTATTACACCATGTTTGACCAAGCCTGCGTAGGCTCTGGTCCAATTGCGAGTAATGACGCAACAATCAATAAGCTTCTAGTAGGTGGCGCTTACTTTGATATCGACCGAAGCCAGCTGGCAGCGAATGAAAATCTGATTCTGAATCTGACCTTCCTCCCGCTTGGTCCTAATAATCAGGGACCGGATCAAAGCTTCCTTGCGGCGGGGGATACCGCGGTATTTCGGGTGAATTTGATCCGCACGGGCCAAAGCGGAGACCTGATTCGTCAGCTCCTACAGCCCCGTGACTTCACCTACGCATCAACGGATATCTATCCTCAGGTCGCTCAAAAAATTGCTGTAGTTGCCCCGCCAAACGGGCAGATCCGTCAGGAACAGATTTTGATTCCTCTTTCAGTAGATCCAGCAATCGACCGAATCCACGTCGAGAGGTATTCTGGTAGCGGGGTTTTGATCGATGCCACCCTTATGCGAATGGGTCCAAGATAGACAAAAAACGGCGAACTGTGTCGATCCCGACACCACTGTACGAGAAAACAAAAAAAATTCTGCTTTAAATTGAAGAAGTTAGATTGTCTTATTTTTTTACACTGACAAACTATTTTACGCATAAAAAACAGCCCAAAAAAGCCCTGTTTTTAATAGGTTGCTGTGTAAATAGTTTTTTATTCGCTATTTATGTAAATCACTGGAACATCCCTCTCCCAAGACTCACCCAGAAAGCCTCTGAAAGCATTAGAAGTTCTTTAATCACGCACGCTTTTTGCACCTTAATGAGTAAAGCGGAGGACTTAAGTTGTACGTGAACTGGCGATTGCCACGGGTGTGGATGTCGCGCCTTCGAAAAAGAGCAAACCGTTTTTTCGGGTATGTAACAATACTTCGAGGGCGTCTTAACCTGCACCTTCCTAAAAGACAGATCGAGCAATCCGGAGTCCAACTTGGATTTCTGGGAGTCACTACTCTGATCGCCGGAATGGCTATCCCGCTGGGATGTTCGAACAACTTCAACCTGAATGGACTGTCCAACACAATCCTAGCGTCTAATCCAAACGGAAATGGAGATGGCTCTTCTAACAACGCTGGCGCTTTTACTCTAAGCCGGGTCATTTTGAACTCACTGAGCCCTACAGATAC
>JACPOE010000023.1 GCA_016185105.1 Bdellovibrio sp. | reverse complement strand
GTCTATTTGAGCCGTGTATCCGTAAATTGAGTTATTGAGGCTCACGGCTTCCGCCACGCTCAAATCAGCGTCCCGTTGGACTCGTGCATCCTTAGACGGAACAATTGTTCCGTAGATACTCTGCACGGCCTGTAAACTTTGGTCCCTTTGCTTCCAGTCTGAATACAGTCCCGGATCAGCATTTGGATTCACTGTTCTCATGAGATTAAGGGAATCATTGATCCCCTTGTTGATATCGCGAGCGAGTTGCAAGGTATCTTGCCCACTACTCACAATAGAACGGAGTTGAGCGAGCTGTTGGAGTGCGTTCGCTAAGATATTCAGCAGAACTGCAACGTCTCCGCCCCAGATGTCACAGCGGCCAGTATTTGGAAAGCTAAGTGCCGTTAGAACCACTAAAAATGCTAATTTTTTGTTCATACTTACTCCTTTTGCAGAGGTGTGCTTGCCAATGTCGCAGCCACTCCTCTTGGATACTGATTTGAGAGCTCAAGGAGGGTCGAAAACGAGTTTTTTCCTGGGTTTTTGAGAGTTTCAGCCTCTATTTTGGCTAGATCTCTGGGGTCAGTGGTGGCGATCCAATACTCCAAAGGGGTAGAGTCAATTGCAACGACCGCTCTTTGATCTTGAGCCATTAGGAATGCTTCTGAATAGACTCCACGCTCTTGATGAAGAGACGCAATTAAGGCCATCTCGTTTTCATTGAGCTGGAGAACTTCCTGTAAACGGGCCTGGTCGGCCCCTTTTTGAGTTAAGCACCATTTGATTGAAGAATTGGAAAGAATGGCTCCTGCGACCTTACTCTTTGCGAAGTCATCCATATTCTGAGAAATCGCGATAGCTGCAGCGTAGTATTTTCGGAATGTCCGAAAGACCTCACCGATAAAGTTTGCACCGGCTTCATTTTCCAAGAGCTTCCAGCACTCATCGAAAACAAGAAACTTCTTCGATGACCGGTCCTTTTGAATCTCTCGCCAAATGAAGTCTGTAATAATAAAGAGACAGACGGATTGGAGGTCGGGGTAGCTTTCCATTCCTTTCAAATCAAAAGCTACGATCGGTTTTTGAAACTCGATTGTCGTTTTGGAATCTACAAACTGGCCGAAGGGAGTATTGCCGCACCAAGGGGTGAGAATTCTGCCATATCTGCGAATGGTGACATCAGTATGGGCTAAGAGAATCTCTCGGAGTACGGAGAGCCTTGGTACCTGTCCTTCCTTGGTTGCTTCATAGGTTTTTTGGATGGCTTCTTCGATTTCAGCGCGTTCCAGTCTAGGGAGCCGAGTTTCATCCTCTTCCTTGGTCATGAGTTCGATCAGTCCGGTAAGAAATTTGATCTTTTGGGAGGATGGAACTGTCTCGCCTGGTAGGAGGTCAAAGGGATTTACCGTCATACCAGAACCGACAGTAAGCGGGACATATTGGCCGCCGAGATTGTCGCAAAGCTTTTTGTAGGAACCGCCAATGTCGACAATGAAGATTTTCGGCGTTTCTTTGAGCATCTGGAGCAAGAGGATGTTAGTTAGAAAGCTCTTTCCGCTCCCTGATCCGCCACTAACGACGTGGTTATAATTGGTCAGGTCCTGTGCAAATGGGTCAAAACGGACCAAGCTACCCATTCGAGAACGCAATAAGATACTGGGTCTTTCATGTCCGGGCCAAGGTCCGTAAAGGGGGAGAAGATCGGCCAAAGTAGAAGTTTTCATTCGCTTGGCGCGTTCCTTTGCTCTGGCATTTGGAATGGCGATTTCAGTGAATATATCGAACGCCGCCAGACTCTCTTCCATCGCTTCCGCTCCAGAAAGTTCGCGGACCTTTGTCAATGATTGGGAAACCTGTGCTTCGAGTTCGTCCTGGGATTTGGATTTCAGCAGAATATTCATGCTGACCTGAAAGACCTTCTCTCCCTGGGCAATGAGTTCCGAAAGCAGTGTTTCAATGTCCTGAAATTTGGCCTCACTCTCAATATCGCTCACGCCCGTAGTTTTTCCTCGTGCCATTGAAAAAGCGAGGCGACGCTGGAGCTGAAGGGCTTCAAGCTCCTTTTGTTGATCTGCTACGTGGATGCTTAGGAAAAGCTGTGAGCCAAAAGGAAGCTCGCGCAGTGCGGTTGCCATAGATGCAAACGTCTGTTCAGGCATGAGCTTTAACGAGAGCACTCGGTAGTGAGTGTCCGAAAGGGAAAATCCTTTTTCATTTAGGAGTGCATCGGTAAATAGGATGGAACTCCGAACGTCTTCTGGATCGTAGTGTCCTAGATCAATGTTACGAGAAGGATTCCACTGCTTGTACAGCAGACTCACGATTTGGTCTGAACCCAAAATTTGTGTCGAAATTCCCAATGAATGGAAATTTTGTCCAAGCTCAGATCTAAACAGCCTTATGGCACTGACCTCGCGCCGGAAAACCTCTTCTGCAATCCCCGGAAACAACTTTGGTTTGGCCCACAGAGCATTGAGCACACTTTGTCTTTCCATGAGCGGCAGAGCCATAGGTCGACGAACAAATAGCTTAAGCTTGTGCCGGGGAACGGAGCCCTCTGCATCCAGTTCTAAAATACGGTTAGCTCGTGTTTCGGTGAGTATTTGAGCTGCCTCGCCCGCGTTTGGATCAATTAGGGATTGATGAGAGGCTACAATTTCAGCATTTCCTGGGCCAATTTCCTGGATAAATTGGAGATCCGTATGGGCGGGGAGTCCATTTAGGACCTGCATTGCCCGCTCGATAAATGAATTAACTGACTCATCCTTCCAGCAGGAAACATCAATGGGAGTCAGCTCCAGGCCGAAACCAAGTGAGCCGTCATTGAAGACAATGGAGTCGGACTCAAAACCCCAAATCTGGAGCTTATCCGCAAGGGTATCATTCATCACAAGTCACCTCGAAAAGTAGGTGGAGAAGCCCAATCACTGGCGTCCGGAAATGCCTTGTAGGTCCCAGGCTTCATTTGAAAGCGGAGCCAGTGGACCAAATAGTTGTCGGGCTTTCCTTTTTTTCCAAAATGGAGAACTGCAGCTAGAGCTGCGGTTGGAATCCAAACGAAAACAATCTTGAAGGGTGTCTGTCCAAAAACGAGATTCAAAATCGAGAGTGTCAGGAAAATAGCTAAGACGTCCATGACCTCGAAACCAAAAAGCAGCAAGCGTTTATCCAGGCATTTCGCAACAGACGTTGTCTTTAAACCCATGATTAAATCCTTTCGCAGGCCCTACCTGCCCCCCAACTAGGGGACAGGTGGGACTTCCGAAGTTTGAAAGGTGAATGATCAGTGGACCAATTGCTGAATAAAGTTAACGATGCTCGGCGCACCGAAACCTATAGCAGCGCCCATAATGGCAAGAGTGAGATGCTGTCGAGCATTAGGGCTTCCAGCTACGAATGAAAACCCTGCCACGACCAATCCCAAAATTGCGGCAAGGGGTAGGATCGTATTAATCAATTTGTTTTGAATTTGGTGCAGACTGCCCTCGACGTCACAATAACCAAGATGTGGCAATAGAAGACCGACAGTAAGGATCAGAAGGGGAAGCGCAAGGGTTTGCATTCGTACATGTGGGAGT
>JACPOE010000026.1:34357-39752 GCA_016185105.1 Bdellovibrio sp. | reverse complement strand
AATCCTTCTTCAATGAAAGTGTCGCTTCATTCGTCGCCGATGAGATGACGGTGCAGTTTTTGGATCAACATCTTGGTTCAAATTCCGCGGAGAAAGCAACCTATTTGAAAATAGAAGCAGAAGCAGAAAAAAGAAGAAAGAAACTTCATGCTACCTACAAGATTTTGCAAACACTCTATGATTCTGAAAAGACAGATGAAGAAAAAACAGAAGAAAAGGAAAAAATTCTGAAAAATCTTCAAACCGAGCTCAAGTTGAGACGTCCGATCAACAATGCCGTCTTGGTTCAATATAAAACCTACACCACTGGTCAGGAAGAGTTTCGAAAAATCTATGAGCGATGTGGTCGTAATTGGAAGACTTTCTTGAAGAAATTAGGAACACTCTCTTCAAAATCATTCGGTAAGAACCAGCAGGAAAACCTCGGTCCGGTTTTACGTTCCCTTATTGATTGAGATTGTTGATTTAAATTACTTAAGTAATAATATTAAACTATGTGGATAGAAGACCTGAAGACCTATTCGAAGATCGGACGTGTTTTTTGGCCTACTGAGCCTGGCCGTGAAATTCAGTCGCTGGATCGAGCCACTGACCTGGCTCTTGAGACTTTGACAGCAACTACTTTGTTAAAGCTTAATCCTGAAAGGACACTTGAGAAAGCCTCTCACGCACTCCTGGAGCGTGCCAAGGGGATCAGTCCAGGAAATGTGGGCTCCGTCGCCCAGATGAACCAGACTTTTTTCCGACTGTCGCCGGAAGCCAGATTGGTATTGGTGGGCCTTCATGTCGGCAAGTGGTCCTACGCGCGAATCTCCCGCATTACACAGCTTTCTACAAATGAGGTGGAAAAACTGGCGTGGAGGTCTCGTATTGAATTGGGCGTGAGCCTGGATGCTCCTGCCTACCCTGCCGGCGCTACCCAAGGCGATCCTTCCTGCCCTGAATATCAAAAAGAGGCCCCCTGGACCCAGAGGTTCTTGGATGAAGAGCTGAGCGGACGAGAAAGGGTTTTCATTCAGTCGCACCTTTTGGCCTGTCCAAGCTGCGCTCAGGCAGTGGCCCGGTGTAGACAGCTTTACTACCATGTTGAGCGCTCCCTAAACTCAATTTTGGACAAATTAGAGGATGCTTCGGGAGGCGATCAAATTCAGCTTTTTTCCAGAGCCCTCCAGGAGAGTCCTGCCCTGCAGTACCCTTCTGAGCTTACGTTTTTGCAGAGTCTGCGGATCTTTTTTAGAAACCCCGATATGTTTTGGCTCGCCATTGGGGTCGGAGTTTTTATCTTATTTTCCTTAGTTCGGTTTTGGCGGGGCGGGTCTTAGACCTCACTCAGAAGTCCATGAAAACTTTTGGCTGCTTTCACTCCTCTTCATTGAGCTAATCTTAAATGGAGGGGAATGTTCCTGTTTGCAGGAAAAGATTTTCTCAGAAGTGAAAGCAGCCCTTCGAGACTTATAAAAGCAACCTTTGTGCCAACACACTGAATTTCTCCCTGAATTAAAAACCAGAATGTTTTCGCGCAAGTGCATTTTGCACCTTGCTGAAATCCAAAACCTTCAAAAACAGGGTGGTTCCAAATCAGTGCCAACGGAACGGTGCGGTTCCAATTTGGGATTACACAAAAGAGAATCACTCGCCTTTGCTCTTGGGGTCTTTTTTCATCACTTTGCGGTAGTCTTCCAGAGTAGTCATGAGCTTTCTGATCCAGGCTTTTTCTCGGTTTTCGAGAGCTTCCATTTTCATTCGAAGCACTTCCAGGTCGTAGGCCTTGCCGCCTTCTTTTTCGAGCTTGGCGATCTGGAGTTCGAACTGCCTGATCTGATACCGAGCGTCAAAGTACCTTTCTTGAAACGCGTTGAGCAGGTCTTCGGGTTCGGGGGGAGCTGGAGGTTGGGAGATTCCCACCCCGCCCGAGCGAAGTTCATGAAGCTTTTCACTTTGTTCTTTCACTTGGATCTTTAGGTCGCGAATTTGGTTTCCCGCCTCGGTTAGGAGGCGTTTGGTTGCTTTTTCTGTTCTCAGGTTCGACAGGCTCTCAAGGGCTTTAAGTCTAGGCATGTCGACCTCAACCGTAGGCAAGGCTCGTAACCGAGGTTCAAGAGGGTTAGGGCCAACATAGGGCGGTTCGACCAGCAGGGATTCGGCCAGGGGATCAATCCAAACGGAGTGGAGATGATCGGCGTCCTTTTCAATTGGAGCGGATGGAAAAAGCAGGGTCGTAATTTCCAAGGTTCCAGTTTCGGGAATAGCGTGGACCCGGAGAAAGTCGGAATAGTGGAGTAAGAGCTGACGACCGCGGGTGGGGTGAAGATGACCGGGGGTGTAGTGTTTAAGAGTCTCTGCCGCTGAGGCGTGCGAGCCGGGCTGAAAGAGAAGGCGCATCGCTAAGCACTGCGCGTCCGCCGCCAACTGGAAGTAGGCAATCGGAGAGGTTGCATCACTGGCATGGCCCTCATGCATCCGTCCTGGTCCCTCTTCGTAAATCACGCCCCAGAGAGCCGATAGTAGAAGTCGGAGTGCGCTGACCCGGTTGTGCCAGGCGCCTTTTTGGACCATGGGAAGGTTTAGAATATTATCCAAACGGACACCTAGGCCTTGCTTAGGGTACCAGTTTTCACAATAAATCAGGGTGTCGGCCTGTAGAAAGGGTTTGATCCCGCTTCTTTTGTTCTCATTCAACATGTTTTGTAAAATTAAATTGATTTCGGATGGCAACAAATGTTTGCAGTCGAAGAGAATCCGGCGATGCGCCGACCCGTGGTGTTCCAGGATTTTATTTTCGGTTGTTTCGCAGAAATAGCCCGCAAAGACGGGGCCTTTGGTTCGATTGCTGCCAAAGACATGCTCGATTCGCTCCCACTTCATATACTCTTTAATTGGGGCCACAACGATGTCCAGATGGGTGGTTTTCAATCGGAATAAGAGACTGTCTTCGTTAAATTGAGACGCCTTTACAATCGCGAGCGGAATTTTTGTTTTTAAATAGTTCAAAATGCGGGTAAGCCCCGACAAATGCTCAGCTGGAAGCCGGTCATCCGCGATCCAAATGACTCTTGGTGTTATATCTTGGGCCACTTGTACTCCATCACTCTTTTATCGGCTTGCATAAGGGGGGGCCTTAAGGGTAATTCGACAAGGCTATGTCATTTCAGAAAAGTCGAGTAAATTATATCAGTACTGCTATTGTCTATCCTAATGCCAGGATCCACGTAGGCTGGGCCTGGGAATGCCTCGGAGCCGATTGGTTGGCCCGCAGCCTGCGCTTGATGGGTGAAAAGACCTTTTTCTCAACGGGAATGGATGAGCATTCGATCAATGTGCAGAGGGCTGCGGAAGCCAAAGAAATGACACCTCAGGCCTACTGTGACCGGATGGCTGAAGATATTGAAAAGGTCCTGCGTCAAATGGGCATGAGCTACGATCGTTTTGTTCGGACGTCGGATACTGATCATAAGTGGGTTGTTCAGCAGCTCGTCTCAAAGGCCTTTGAAAAGGGCGATATTTACAAAGCCAAATATGAAGGTTTGTACTGCGAAAGCTGTGAAGCTTTTTATACCGAAAAGGATTTGAAGGATGGCAACTGCCCATCTCATGCGAAACCCCCTAAGTCCATTTCAGAAGAGAACTACTTTTTTCGACTTTCAAAATACCAAGACCGGCTTTTGGAACTCTACGAAAAGAATCCGGAATTTATTCAGCCTGACTATAGAAAAGGCGAAATTATCAATTTTGTTCAGTCCGGTTTGAAGGATTTTTCCGTATCGAGATCGAATTTTACCTGGGGAGTTCCGTTTCCCTCAGATCCTGTGCACGTCGTCTACGTTTGGTTTGACGCTTTGATTAATTATCTGACGGCAGCTGGGCTAGAGGCGAAATTGAGAAATCCAGAGAGTCCAGCAGCCAAAACCTTTGATGAACGCTGGCCAGCTCAGATGCACATTATCGGTAAAGACATTTCAAGATTTCATTGTGTGTATTGGCCTGCGATGTTGATGGCTTTGGATTTGCCCTTGCCTAAAGCTGTTTTTGCTCACGGGTACATTACGATTAAGGGCGATCGGATGTCGAAGAGTTCAGGGAACGTGGTCACGCCTGACGAGGTGATGGCAGTAACAGGGCCCGACCCTTTCCGCTATTATCTCTTGGCCGAAAATCAGTTTTCACAGGACGGAAATTTTACCTGGGATGCACTGATTCTGAAGAATAATTCTGATTTAGCAAATGATTTCGGCAATCTGGTAAACCGTACCATCAGCATGGCTAGAAAGTACTTTCCCGGCGAAACCTTTAAGCCAGGCTCAAAAGAATATTCCCATTCCCAAGCTATTCGAGAGTCTTTTGAGAAAATTTCAGCTGAACTGAAGGCTGCGGTTTCCGAAACCGATCCTGCGAAGTACTCAGCGGTCTGCGGCGCTAGGTCTAGAGTTTTAAATCTCTACATTGACCAGATGAAGCCATGGGCGCTTGCAAAGCTCATCGATGATCCTGCGAAAAAGGAAGAGCTCAAAGAGGTGATGGCAACCCTGCTCGAGGGAATTCGCTGGTTGGCGACCTGCTGGATGTCTGTTCTACCGTTTGGGATGCCTAATGTTTTTCAACAGATTGGCGCTCCCGCTGCTTCGGAAGAAGGTGGAATTGCCTCCCTGAAATGGGGTTCGGTCGCCTTGTCGCCCGGAGAGCCTAAGCCGATTTATCCGCGGCTTGAGCTTCCAGTCTAATTTTTATATTCGGGCATTTTGCGCTGGAAAAGGGTATCCTTTTTAACGATGTCCAGTTCCTCTATTGAAAATAGACCTGAGGCCGAGGCCCAAAGCAATGAGGACATGATCCCATTCAAAGGCTCACTCCGACGTCGGATTATGACTGCCGTGGGAGCGATGGTGGTCCTGTCTCTGATGAGCTCAACTTTCAGTCTGTACCGGATTACCGAAGTCAATCGTCTGATGGAGGCGATCAATCATGTGTCCGTCCCCTTGGGAAGACTCTTTGTACAAATGGAGTCTGATGCCGAGGTCTTCCATCGAGAGGTGGAAAGGAATCTGGGGGATTTGCATTGGAAGGATCCTCACTGGAAGCCCAAGCCAGCCCCGCCTTGGATCACAGATATTCTAGATAATGAGATGAGCCGAGTGAAGGGTCTCATGACGAGTGAGCTCGACTGGACCACTCCAGAGAGTCGGGCTCATTGGAAAGAATGGGTCGGTCAGATCTCTGCTGATTTAGAAAGTTTAAAGCGAGATGCTTCGGCTTTATACCAAGCACTGGTGAAGAAAGATGAACCGCTGGCCTCTGAGCTTTTTCCTAAATGGCTTCACGCAATTGAAGAGTGGAAAAGGCAATTGCAGTGGGGAGCGGCCGAGTACGAAAGAGCTTTGCGTCATAATTTTTCTACGGC
>JACPOE010000026.1:0-34326 GCA_016185105.1 Bdellovibrio sp. | reverse complement strand
GCTGAACTTCGTACCGGTCTTGAAATGATTTTGGTGATTGTTGTACTGATGTCTTTGCTCCTTCTTTGGTTGGGGGAGCGGGCTTTGAGACCCTTGGTTGAGCTGACCCTTTTAGCGAGGCAAATTACACGTCGAGGGTTGAGAAAAGCCGACAAGTCTTTGCTTCCTGTCATTCCTATCTCTCGGTCCGATGAGGTCAGTCAGCTCGCGCGTGAGTTTCACAGCATGGCCACAGCGCTCCTTGAGAGAGAAAAGACAGTCGAAGCTCAAAAGGCACGTCTCCTGGAACAGAATCGGTTGTTAAAAGAGAATATGGATCTTCAGCAAAGGCTAAGACAGGCAGAGAACCTTGCGGCCGTGGGTAGAATGTCGGCACAGGTGGCCCATGAGGTCCGTAATCCGCTTCATTCCATCGGGCTAGAAGCGGAAATGGCAGTAGAAATGGCGTCTCAAATGGGAGACCCAACTTTGAAGCAGTCCCTTCAATCGATCCTAACTTCAGTTGATCGGCTTCAAAAGATTACTGAAAATTATTTGAAACTGACTCGTCTTTCGGACGGACAAAAAGCGGTGGTCGATATGTCTGAGGTCTTGGATTCTGTGCTGGCGACCTACTTACCCGTCTGTGAGGTTCAAGGGGTACAGCTCAGTGTGAGTGTTGAAGAGCGGGCGAGTCTGAAGGTTTGGGCTGATCGGGATTTGATGGAACAGGTTTTAGGAAATCTTTTTAGAAATTCTCTACAAGCTTTGGAAAGCTACACAAAAGTAGAAGGTGGGCCTAGTGTTTCGTGGGCGATGGGAAACACAGAGTCGGGAAAATTCTGGCTGAAGATTGAAGACAATGGACCGGGGATCAGCGCAGAGATTCAAGAGAAATTATTTACACCCTTTGTGACGACACGTGCGCAGGGGACTGGGCTGGGGCTTTCTTTTATTAAGAAGGTCGTTGAGGAACATGGTGGGAGCATCGCATCACACCGAAGAACCTCTGGAGCCTGTTTCGAGCTTGTTCTTCCAGTTCTGTCGGTTGAAGCTCTGGATGGGCGATTAGAAGGAGTCAGTAGTGGCGACTATTTTATTAGTGGATGATGATTTACAGGCACTCGAGTCTACTCGAAAAATTTTAGAATTTGCCGGCTATCAAGTCACGGTCGCCATGGACGGCCAACAAGCTCTCGAGGCTGTTAGGCCGACGCCAAGTAAGGACGCAGCACGGTTTGATTTAGTAGTGACCGATGTTCGAATGCCCAAGCTGGGGGGTTTAGAGTTTCTCAGAGCGCTGTCGCTATGTGGCGAAAACCTTCCAGTGATTTTGATGACTGCGTTTGGACGAATCGAAGACGCGGTTTGGGCAATGAAACTGGGCGCCGTTGATTTTTTAACAAAACCCTTCAAACGCCAGACTCTTTTAACGTCAGTGGAAGCAGCCCTTAAACGCGGTCAGAGTCTTAAGTTTGCTGGGTCGATGAGTTCTGCTCGTCTGCTGACCGAAAAGGATTCAGAAAATAGAGACCCCATTTTAGGAAGATCCAGGGCGATTCAGATTTTAAAGGATTTGATTGAAAGAGTCGCACCGACCCATGTCACCCTACTATTGACTGGCGAGAGTGGAACTGGCAAAGAGCTGGTCGCGCGGCGAATTCATCAGCTTTCTTCTCGGGCTGATCGGAAGTTCATCGCCCTAAACTGTGCGGCAGTTCCAGAACACTTGATGGAGTCAGAACTTTTCGGATTTGAAAAAGGGGCTTTCACAGGGGCTACGGGTGCAAAGGAGGGCTTGTTTGAGGCTGCTCATCAAGGGACCCTTCTTTTGGATGAAATCGGCGACATGCCTTTGCCACTCCAGGCTAAGCTTCTTCGCGTTTTACAAGAAAATGAAGTGCGTCGAATCGGTTCTACGCAAACAAAAAAGGTAGATGTCCGAGTGGTTGCAGCGACGCATAAGGATCTCAAAGCTGAGGTAGCGGCAGGTAGATTTAGACAAGACCTTCTCTACCGTCTTGAAGTCGTGGGAGTCCACGTGCCGCCGCTTCGGGAACGTATGGAAGATCTTTCGGAACTTGTGGCTCATTTTCTGAGACATGCCGGAATGCGACATGGAAAGACGGCTTTAGCGATTAAAACCGAGGTCTTGGAGGTTCTAGCTTCTCACACGTGGCCCGGAAATGTTCGAGAGTTAGGAAATGTGATCGAGCGTGCTGTTGTATTATCACGCGAAGATTCCATTGGGATTGAAGAGCTCCCTCCTCATCTGATTGTCCAGGCGGCTGGCCACCCTGGCGGTGCTGTGGGTTCCTCGATCTCCGTACCATTGGGAACTTCCTTGAAAGATGTCGAAGAGCTTTTGATTCGAAAGACGCTTGAGGCGACCTCAGGTGACAAGAACATGACCGCAAAACTTCTCGGGATTAATTCAAGGACGATTTACAGAAAACTTGAACCCACTCGGAAGTAAATTTTTCAGACTCATTGTCTGAATCTATTTCTATGCTATAAGAGACCCCCTCAGCGTGAGCCGCGTCTCATCGACTGAGAGGGGGCACTCATGAAACTTAGAAAAATTTTTCGAACCACACCACTTTTGGTGATTGCAGGTCTTGAATTATTGGGCTGCTCTCAATCCGTAAAAAATCAGGATAAAATTCTTACGCCGAATGTAACCGGACCTTCGATTGACGCTGGGGCGATCCCGATGGGTGGCGGTAAGAGAGTCAAACTAAGTAACGACGTCGAAATTTACGTACAAAATCGTGGTGGAAAACTTTTCTATCAGGTGGAAGCAGCGATTGCTCCTGAGTCTTTTTCTCAAATCACCTCTGCTGCGCTTCATCTTCCCCCGACCGAAAGAGAGAATTTTTACATATCTGAAATGGATAAAGTAATAGCTCATCTGAAGAAAGTGCGTGGGATAGAACTCTTTGAAGCTCCGGAGATGGGATATTTTACGTTTGAAATGCCCTATGAATCGGATCTGATGGGTCCACTCAAAAGCCTCAAAATGGGGCATTCGGTTATGATGGAGCCTGTTTCGTACCAGCCGGAGGTTATGGATGAGATTCAAAAACTAAATCCGGCTGCAGAAGGTTTTGCTCCACGGGCTGATTTTCGTGAGGGTAGCGCTGGGTTCAGTGGGTTGGAACGGATGCGGGTGCCAGAGTTTCTAAAGCAAGCCGAAGCCGACATTGGGGATGGAACTCCTGTCAATGGTTCCAAGGTTCTAGTCGGAGTAACCGACACTGGGGTAACGTTAAATCATCCTACCTTTTTTTCTGAGCAACCCGACGGATCAAAAAAGAATCGGATTCTCTACATGCGGGATTTTACTCGGGAAGGGCGAGTTTACTTTCATCCAACCGCAAAATTTGAGGCCAAAGTTCCGGTGGGCAATCCTCCTGACGTTCTCTTTGTAACGGCGCAGATCATTCCGACTCCTAAGGTGCCCAATATTCCAGTGGCGGATAAATTTATTGAAATGAAGGATATTCCGATTAAAGTTTCTCCAGAATTGCGAGAGCTTCTCTTGAAGCCTGGCAGCGGAGCAAAGCTGGGCGTTTTGGATGAAGCAGTTATTTCCTCTAAAGATGAGCCCGTCGATATCAACGCCGATGGTAAAAGTGATTCAAAGATTCCAATGATACTCATTCCGGCAGAGCATCCCGAAGATGATCAGCTCTATGTCGACCTTTCTGGGTCAATGGATTTTCGCTACGTCAAGCCGGTGGGAGATTGGAATAAGACTAAGCAGACCGTGCGCTCCTATGCCGAAGAGCTAGGCTTTGACATTCGAAATGATACCTTGCCCGGCAGCGACGAGGATTCGAAAGTGATGGTTCGAGCCGCTTCTCTAGTGGGTTTCGATCCAGGGAACCATGGTACTCACGTTTCTGGAATTATTGCTGGAAGTAAGACCATTCAGAATGATTCAAAAAATACTCTGGCTCGGGGTGTGGCCCCAGAAGCAAATCTCGCGGTAAACCGAGTCTGTGCAAATAATTCGGGCTGTAATGCCGTGGCTGCTTTTGTAGACCTTGCTGCTCGAGGTGTTGATGTCATCAACATGTCCCTCGGAGGACTCTCTAATTTAAATGATGGATATGGAATGCAAGAAATGATGATTAATCGTCTTTCTGCAATGAAAAACATTTTGTTTATTATCTCTGCGGGGAACTCAGGGCCTGGGCGTCAGACTATTGGAACCCCGTCGGTTGCCTCAGCAGCACTGAGTGTTGGAGCAAGTGCAACGCGGGCGATGATTCAAAAGCAATATCAATGGCCGGCTTTGGGGAGTGAAGAGGCGGCAAGTCGGCTACCCGAAGCCGTTGCAGGGAATGAGGCAGCGGATGAAGCATCGAGTAAGGCCTCTGCTCAAGAAGACTTTCTGCTCTTTTTCAGCTCAAGAGGACCTACTGCTGCCGGTGGATTTAAACCAGGAGTTACCGCTCCAGGCACTGAGCTGAGTTCAATTCAACTCAACACAGCTCCGGGAATGCATGGAGGGTTAGATGTCTATTGGGGAACTTCGATGGCAGCTCCATCTGCTGCGGGTGCCTACGCACTTTTGTTAGATGCGATTCGAAAATACAATGAGAAGCATCCAGCCACTCCTTTGACTCAAAATGCAATGAAGTTGAAAGAAGTCCTCATGCAGTCGGCTCGGCCTTTTGATGTCTCGCGCTTTGATCCAGCCACAGGCGAACGTCTTTTTGGGCAGTACAGCTGGATTGACGAAGGCACGGGGATGATTGACTTAGAAGCCGCGTGGAAAAAACTGAAAGACCTTCGGGATTCAGAGGTCCCAAGCGCGGTTTCCAATGCGGGGAGTTCCGTCGATCTTGATTATGAAGTCATTGTGCCTTTGAAAAATCCTCAAGGGCTTCCCTACGATGGGACTCTGTCCAAAATCAAGGGTTTGCCGTCTTTTGGTAAGGGACTGTACCTGACCTACAGCGGGACCGAGACCTCAAGGCAGGTCAGCCTGGGAAGGCGGCTTCCTTTGGTGGCGACTCAGTCACCATTAGCGGGCTCTTTGATGCGACAGCTTCGGACAACCCAGGACGAATTTATTTTGAAGACCTTCATTTATGGGTCCGATCAAGTGTGGCTGAAAGCTGGGGTTTTGGATGATATGACCAATACCGTCTCTGGCGTTGCGGGGAGTTGCGCGGGCGCCGAGAGCACAAAAGTTCGGGTCATAGGCGAAGGCGCCACAATTCAGTCCAATTCCAACGGAATTGGGGGAAAGCTTGCGGCGCAGGCGTTAGGGAATGTCAATTTCTGTATCGACCGCGAGATGATTAGAAACTCCTTACAACCAGGGGATCATGGTGCACTAGTTTATGGCTACAGAGTGGTCGATGGCAAAGTCAATGCGTTGCCCTCTTTCACAATACCTGTGTACCTAACAGTGCCTCATCATACGCTAGCTAATTCTACGGCCTACGATGTTCAACGCGCCGTCGAGAGTTTTGGTGTTCAACGGAACTATGTAACAATTCCTCAGGGAACTTCTCTTGTGAAAATCACAGTGGAAACTCCTGAAATTAAGAGGGGAGCAAATGGGTTAATGGAGAAAGGCGAGTCCTGCTCGGGAGTGGAGCTGATGCCGTTGATTGGTGGAAATACTTCCAAATTCTTCAAGTCCAGAGCGGAAGCCCGCATTTCCAATTGCGATGCCAATGGTGGGTATTCGGATCCGGGAATCAAACGTAAGCTGAGCTTTACCGTGAGCAACCCCAAGGCTGGTGTTTGGGATTTGCCTGTTCTCGGTTCTTTTCGGTATCCAAAATCCAAATACCGCCTGCGGGTGGATTATTTAGCGGCGACCTCAGGACTCAAGGAAATTAAAGGGGGCGTAGAAGCTCTTCGCGGACAGTTCAGTCTGAGCCTTCAAGATTCTTCATTGGACCTTGCTCCTTCGGCCGCAAAAAGCAGTTTCGAGCTGAACTCACTGATGAGGCAGGCGAATAGCAAGATCGCCAATGGCGAGATTCTGTATTTCCGAGATTTTGCAACTCAGCCAAATAGTGCATTCCGGTCCTATCCGGCTGAGCTCAAGAAAGTGACATTGTCGACGGGGGGATCGCCAGGGAACGATCTCGATCTCTACATTTTGGAATGTCCTAAAGAGGCTCCAGATCCAAATGATTCGAACTGTGTACAGATTGGGCAGAGTGAGACTCCGACCGATGAGGAAACGGTGACCTTTGAACCCAAGGCCGACAAAGTCTACGCATTCAAGGTGGTCGGCTCGGCGATCAAAGATGAAGGAAAGTTCCTGATTTCGGAAACCCTGAATTTCACCCCAGAAAACGGGAGCCTCCAGATTCGACCCGCAGGTGGGGGAGTCTTTAATATCGAATTCGGTTTTTCAGACGAGCAACTGGCTTCGAGTGCAATTCTGAGTAGCGAGTCCTACCGCTCGGGCAGGTACAGTGGCGTGGGGGCTCTCAAAATTAGGTCTTCGGAAGACACGGCGGTTCTCTTTGCGGTGCCGGTATCTATTTCGCTGGTGCCAGTCCCTAGCGGAAACCAGGGGTAATGATCAGGGAATATATTCCTGATTGCACTCATAGGATTCTTCAAGAAGGTGAGCATCCTCAGAAAAGTCCCTGATGAAGCTAGCAAATTCTTCCGCAATTTTCTGTTGTTCTTGGCCAGTGCAACCCGGAAAGTACTCTTTGATCGGCTTTTTTAGGTCTTTTAGAATGTGCCGTACCAAACCTTCGATCCCCATAATGGAATGGCCAACGCGTGCAACGACTTGCTCCTTATTTCTATCGGCGGGTGCTTGAGTGCACATTTTATCTAAAGCGCGGGTATTTCCAAAATGGGTGGTCAGTATTGTAAGGAAATCCATAACGTTTCTGACCGCATTGTGAGTTGCGTCTTTCGGATTAAACAGCCCTTTAAGGGTGGGAGGATCCCTTTCCTGGAACTGCTCATAAAGAAAATTCATAAAGTCATTGATGCCGCCTCTGGCGAACCCCTTTAAGTCTCCCTCGTTGTTGACGTGAAAGGGTGAAGACAAGATTGTCCAGTCAGAGAACTGAGAATATTGCCGAAGGTACTGACGGAAAAGGTCCTTGGGAGGTTTCTGTTCAAGTGCGAGAGTGGAGATGTGTCCATTCGCAATCTCATACTTTATTTCCTGGTGGTAATCCTGAACTAATTTGTCCTCTTCCTCTGAAATCCCCAGGTTTACGGTTGGATCTTTTCTAAGGCCTAACTCATCCCAGGTATCGGGATGTTTCTTAAGAATCGGACCGACCTTGAATGCCTCCTGTAGACTGAGAAGACGACTTCGGTTGCTCTCCTGTTGTACTTTCAAAAACCGTTCAACGGTGCGGGTATCTATCTGCTGCGGATTTCTATCAAAATAAGCGATAAAATGTTGGGTCAACCAGTGGTCATTCGATTTGCCGTCTGCATAGCAAGACTTAAGTTTTTTCTTTGTTTTTAACAGTCGGCTAGTGGAGCTAGAGCTCCGAGACAATTCCTCCGAAGGGACCATGAGCTGGTTGAACAGCATTTTTAGACGGTAGATATTAGAGAGATGCAGCCGTTTCCGCTCACAAAACTTAGTCCAGCTTTCACAACCCAGCTCATGCTTTTGAACCTCCTGGGGTTGGCAGGGAGAGGGGTTAGCTTGGGTCTCAAGTTCATGCTTTGCTTTCTCGAGCGTGCGTACGGCTCCTTCCTCGGTAGGGGAATCGTCTGCGTCAGACGTAGCACCACTTTGGGTAGCGGGACTCTGGGTGTCAGGGCTCGAGGGGTTAGAAAGTTCTTTTCTTGTGACGGGTGGACTCTCAGGCGGAGAACTCTTATTCAAAACCCTCTTTAAAATGCCCCCCTTTGTAGAAGGGTGCGCTTCTGGAGTAAAGGCGAGCCAAAAGACCCCAATAAGAGCGATGATTCTAAGCTTTTTTGGTGCACAAAATGACTTTCTTTCCAAATTCCCTCCACAGGCTTTGCTCCTGTGGCCCCCAAGATTTTAATCCCAATAGAAATAGTTTGGAACCTTTCAACTGACCCTGTCAAATTTAAAAAATTCGGATAAACTGAGACCCATGCGACGTGAACCCTGGCACGAAAGACTCCCTGCGGCGGAACACTACCTCTGGTTTCAGAACCTGGTAGAGCTGCATGAGTTGACAAACCTGTGGCTCAAGGAAGTTCAAATTGAATATTCTCAACATGCGGTTCATCGGGGATTCAGCAAGCGAGTGACTGAAAACCTTTGGATGTTGAATTCCCTAACCGAGCACAAATTTGAAGACTATTTAGACGATACTACGCCTGAAGATGTCCTAGCGCGGCTTGAGCACGCCGTTTGGGCCACTCAAGCTTGGACACTCAATCATTTTCGAATTCAGACACCTGAGGACTCTCGCGAGGCGATTGAAACCGTATTGGAGCAAATCTGCTGGAAAGCGGGAAGACGCTGCGCTGAAAAAAGATGGAGCCGTTGGATTCAAAAAGATGGCAAACCAGGGACTGATTTACGAGACATTCTTTTAGCATTTCAAGATAGCCCCCTCAGTCGTAGCTCTAGACAAGAATCTTTTTTGCTGCGTCGTGGAGTTCAGAATCTGGTGGAGGTGGAGCTGCTTACTTGTCCGCACCGCCTTCCCTACCATGAAACCCATGAGGTTGCGGATTGGCTTTGCAGACTTCATTGGAATTTTCTTAAAGGCTACGCCTATGCATTGAATTCGAAGACGGTGTCTGAGTTTAAAATCTCCCAACCCCGGTGCGTGCATCGATGGCACCTAGAACACTAAAGCCTCGCCCAAGACCAAAAAAGCCTGCCAAAAGAGCCTTGAAAAAAGAGGCGGGTCGCAAACTTCAGGATCTTCAGAAGAAAATTTACAAAGCGCTCCAAGCTCAAACAGGGTTACTTTTGGGAAAAATGCCCGCATCGATTCGGAGGTATCAAAAGGAGTGCGAAAGGGATTTTAGGAAGCAGCTTTGGAAAGAAGATTCCCGCTCCATTCCTGTTTTGTCGAAGACGGAATTGATTGAAAAAGTTTTAAATTCGGAAGTGATTTTTATTGCTGATTTTCATCCTTTTGATCAGAGCCAAAGGACGGCGCTTCGAATTATTAGAGAGTCGTATTCTAGGGCGAAAGCTCAAGTTTTAGGAGGGATGGACGAGCTGGAAACCGAGTGGATTATTGGAGTGGAATTTATTCCCAGCCAAAATCAGAGGGTTCTGGATCGGTACATGAATGGAGAGCTTTCGGAAGAAAAGTTCTTGGCTGAAATTTCTTACCGGACCGAATGGGGATTTCCTTGGAAAAACTACAAACCCATTTTTGAGTGGGCGAGGCAAAACCGGGTTCGAGTGGTGGCCTTAAACCGGCCTAAACCTTTTGGAATTGCAGTTGAAGAAAAAGAGCTTGCCGAACGAGACCTCTGGGCAGCGGGGATAATCACCGATTTGTTTTTGGATCTTCAAAATAATAAGGCAGGCCCTTTGCGTGAAAAGCTGCCGGCCAAACGGAAGATTTTTGTTCTATACGGAGAACTTCATGTGGGCCGAGAGCACCTCCCTGCCAGGTTGAAAAAAGTCTCTAAGCTAGCATTGGGTCGGTATTTGCGTTGGACTACGCTCCATCAAAATCATTCTCCCTTGTATTGGAAGTTGGTTGAAAAGGATCAGAATCTTCGCGGTAAGACGGTCGTTTTGGCACCAAATACCTATTGTGTATTTTCAGCTACCCCTTGGGCAAAGCTTCAATCTCTGGTGAACTGGGCCGAGCGTGATCTATTGGAAACGGACCCGGAATGGAGTGATGAAGAGAGTGAGGGCCTGACTGGGGACACAAAACATCCTTTTCAGATAGATTACCTTTCTTTGATTCGCAGCTATGCGAAAACTGTTGCCGAGTTTCTAGGTGTTGAGCTGCCTGGGTTTGAAGCACTGAGCGTTTTTACAGTGAACGAGGCGGATCATTTTCCACAAAAACAGATTCGGCAGAACTACCCTGGGGCAGAAGCTAGAGTGATTCTTTCTTTGGTGGGATCCAATCGCAGTCTTTACTTGGCACGAGTTGGGGTCGCCTATTTGGGTTCTCCGTCCAACCATAGGGCAGCTGAAATGGCTGGTTTTCACTTTTTGAGGTCTAAGAGAAAGACACAGCCCTTTTTTCAAAAAACGGAGACAGCCTTTTTTCGAAATATTCTGGAAGAGACTTTCGCCTACTTTAGTTCGTTGGTGATTAATCCTCATCGTAAGTGTGATCTAGAAGGGGATCATCGGAAAAGACTGCTTGCTCTTAGGAAGGAAAAGGAAAACTTCCCGGAAGAAAAACAGATTCGACATTTGTGTTTGGAGCTTTTGTCCTACCCAGGAAAAAATAAGAAAACCCTACTTGTATTAAAAAAGGCCAAAAAAATGGACTGGTCTGTGATGGTCGGACTCAGTGCCGGACGTTTTGTAGGAAAGATCCTAGGGAGGTCTTTGTATGATGCCCTCATTGGGGGCGAGATATTGATCGAGGAGATTCGCCATTTATTTGGCCTTTCCTTCGAAAATGAAGGGTTGAAATCTGTTTTTACTTCAGAAGAGGCCTACCTTCGGTTGATTGAAGTCTACCGTCAGGATGCAGGTCATCGCTCCAAGACCGAAGCTTTTTAGATTTGATACAGTCTGAAAATTGCCATGGGAATTGTGTTTTTGGCTAGGACGCTTTTGAGTAGGTGAACATTGGAACGTCCGTTTTCCAGCATTCTCCTCCTGGAATCCTGCAATTCTTCAGATCTTCGATTTCCTCGCTAGAAATGGGCATGACGGAGCTGTCGTTGTGTCGATACCAAGTTTTAGTCTTTGGGTGATAAGTGTAAGCGACATAGTGCCCCCAATCGTTGCTACTGCCGTAATGGACCATGACACCTGTGAGTGCCATAGGAACAGGGCCGTTAGTTGTTCGGACTGTTATGCGGTCCTCGATCTGAACGGGGTGGCTTCCCTGTTTTATACCGCCGCGATTGATATTGAGTGTCTGAGAATCTTTAGGAAGTTGAATCTTTAGTTCCTTCGAACCCCCGATGAAACTGCTGATGGGTGCATTGGGTCGGTTCACGGGATCTAAGGTGATGGTTGGGCTTTTCCTTAACTTGCTCTTGCCTATTTCCGCTCCGGTAAAGTCGAAAAACCCAAGTGTTTGAGTTAAAAAAACCCTGGCGTCCGATTGTTTTATAGCTGCCCCCTCAGTCTTTTGGATTGAGGAGAAGAAACCCGGAAACCGGGCGCACCCATCGATGATTTGCCTCTGCAATTCTGATAGCCGGTTATTGCTCATGGGCAAGGCAGATCCATTTAAGAGCGCGTTTTCGCGATTTTTCAAAAGTGAGAGAAATTCATCAAATAGCGCTCGGAGGTGTTCTTTATCAGGGTCGCCTCCGAATTTGATTTTCTTCAGATGATTTAGAAAGTCTGGCATAGATGCCATGATTTTAAACGCGGAGCTAGTAAAGCAATAGTTCCCTTGGTTTCTTAGACCAATGGCATCGCTCCATTGAGCAGAACTGGGGGCTGGAATTCGCTTGACCACGGCAGCAACATTTTCGGCTAGTCCGGGACCCGGTCCGGCCTGGGTGGGGCGCAGGCACTGTTCACCGGCCTGGTTCCGTGCCAGCCTGGCCCTTCGATTTTCTTCCTGCAAAGCTCTTGCTTGCGAAATCACCTCTCTTCTCTGCTCTCTATTTTTTAGAAGCCTTTCTTGGAGGGCTGCCTTCTCTCGCAGCAGGGCCACTTCGGCGTTGATTTCATTCTGCTCCCACTCGCTAGGTGATTTTACCCCTTTAGAAGCTTGGAGACGACTGAGTCGCTCAGCTCGCCTTCTTGCTAACTCTGCCCGTTTCTTCTCAATGCCGTCATTTTGGCTTAGAATCTCGCTTCTGTGTCGGTCGAGCCCCAAGACCTCCGGGAGGGAGTTCTCATCTTCGGTGGGGCTGATGGACCTCTTTTTCCTAATCGCCGGATTACCAGCCAAGGGTTGTGCATTGTCACTCTCAATCAGAGGCGATTTCCCTTCTAAAGCCTGTCCGCCGCCGTGAAACGTCTGATAGTGAGCGAGAAACTTGGAGTACCGCTTTTCTATTTCAGCAGTAGAGGAATCATCTGTTTCATTCGCCCTTTTGCAAGATTCGATCAACTTGTGCAGGTTTTCGGAGAGCTTTGATTCGCCGTGATCCTGGACGAGTTGATCTTTATAAGCGCTAGCCAAATTCCCATAGGCGTTAAGCGAATTAGACCCCGGAGTATTCAGTTTGTTCTGATATTCTTTTGAAGCTTGGACTATTGGATGCGTGGCACCATAAAATTTGGTGTAAATGGAAGTGTAGCTTTCCATGACTTTCTTATGATCTTTGGACTGATCACCGAGCAACTTTTCGAGCTTCTTTCTTTCATCAAGGATATTCGGATTGTTTTTAACCGACGCGTGATTAAGCCATGTTTGCAAGGACTGGTAGTACTGTTCCCATTGCATGTCTTCATCCGCGTATGCCGAGGGATTAAGAATAAAAAAGAAAGAATCTGTCGCAGAGACAGTCTGCTGCAAAAGGGGAGGAGGCATGGGAGGTAAGAGAGCTTTGGCTTGATCGATAGCTAACGATCCGTCTGCGTAAATCAACAAAGGAAAAACCATCAGTAGAACCCGAAAGTTTTTTACACTTTTAATAATTAATAAAACAATTTCATGAATGAGCCTCTTTTTCAAGGCTTCGATTGAGGTGTGGGACTTCCGAAGTTTTGGCTGTTGACTCTCTTCTGCTGGATCTCCATCCCTTCGAGAGCATGTTTCTCAATCTCGCGAGCATCTTTGTAATCATTGACGAGAGCGAAAATCTTTCTTACTTCATGAATGGCTTTTTCGTATTCTCTGTTTCTGAATAAATCAAACGCGATCCGATGCTGACTTTCTATAAAAAGCATCTGTTCCCGTGAAAGTTGGGGAGCGGGAGCTGAAAATGCTTGGGGCGCTTGAGGAGGGACGCTCGTTTGTGCAAAAGGGGGGGGGCCGGGCGTGGCTCCGGCTACTGGTGCTTGAGTGAGGGAAGTATTCACGGGCAATCGAGAGGGATTCGATCCTGACGGAGCTTGAGAGAGCTGAGCCAAGTAAGGAGTTAAAGCATCGCTAATTGCTTTTTGGGATTCTTTCGGAAGATTCCTAAAGGTGCGGACTGAAAAATTTTCGCCTCTAGACTGATGAGTCGTTGCGCTACCTCCTTTGATCCAAGTTAAGCAGTTTTGGATGGTTTTTTCGGATCCTAAGGACATGCAAGAGCAGGCGAAGCTATTGGTCTCGCTTGCCTGCAGAGCAGAATTAAATGTGAAAGGAATGATCGTAAAAAGGCAGAAACTGCCTGAAAACACACCTAAGATAATACTCTGCCAAGACCACCCTCTAAATCGTCGTCCAATCGAATGGTTAACGAAACTGTAAAATAAAGCGATAAGAAGGCACTTTATAAGAGCCCCGCTCATTAGGTCGCCAGTGGTAAACGGGGTAACACCTGACTTACACTGAGTGTCAGCGAGCATGTCATACAAATAAAATGCAAAGGCAGGTCCGATCGCGAAGATAATGTATGTGGAAAGTCTCAATTCCCTTAAACGAGAAAAGGACTTGATTTCATCCTCGAAAGACTCAGACGTCGGAGTTTGAGCTAAAGGACCTGAAGCGGATGGGGCATATGCCCCCTTTTTCTGAAGAACAAAGTGTTGATTTCCAATTTCAAGCGAGTCCCCGATACGAAGTGGGGTGAGCCCATTTGGAGGAATCGGCTTTCCATTCACCTTAGAACGATTCGAAGAGCCTAAATCCTCAACGGAAATTTCCGAGCCATTAATGTGAATCTTGCAATGAACCTTGCTGACAAGTGGATCATTAGGAAAAAGCTCATTCCCTTCAGTACGGCCAAAAGTAAGCCCTGAATAAAGGTTGACCAGTCTATTAAGATTGACATGGTGCAATACGAACTCACCAGTGCCAACAGACAAAATCTTCGTAGAATCGCCCATAAGATCCATATCGGAAAAAAGGAAGAAAATAAAAAAAGAAAAAAGGAAAAGGAAAAGGAAAAGGAAAAGGAAAAGGAAAAGGAAAAAACGACCCAGGAACAAAGGAAAAAAAAGGAAAAAAAGCAAGGAGGCAGGAGAGCGGGGTGTGTTAGAGAATGGCTCAAGGGGCTCATCACGTCAGGATGACGTTCCCAAGTGATGGAGCGCAGGAAGCGCGTCCCCGAAGACGCCATTCTCTAAGCTCCACACCCCGCTCTCCTGCCGGCTAATACATTTTGCAACAATTCAAAAGGTCCTGCAATTCCCGGTGCTGAACCAACTGCTCAGAATGAGAATTCAAAACATCCATAGCAGTAGATTCCGCAAGCTCAATCTTTCGAGGAATTCGAAGAAACTGAACCAGCTCGCTCCAAGTAGGGTTTTCTAAACCCTGCAACTGATCCCAAATAATATTCAGTAAAAGTGTACTCTCGCTACCCACATGCAAAGTGAACCCAGTTTCAGTGGAAAATAAAATCCCAGCCATCGGGGATTTTACTCTCTCAAATTTTCCAATCGGAAAGTGAGGAGGCAGACTCCCGGTCATCCGAACTTTAGGATGGACAGACAGTGGAACGAGCTCGGTTTTGGGCAAGATTTCGAGCAAGGCTCCCCAACGAATTTTCCCATCAGAACTCACCAAAGACAGAAGGCGGTTCTGACCAGAGTGGAGATAATCGAGCGCTTTTGCCACTTGAAGAAAGATCTGAGCGTGAACGACCGGATCTCCGGCACCAACGGGATATCCCGATTCACTACATTTTAATAGCTCTTGTTTAACTTTAGCTGGGTGAAAAGCTGCCTCTTGAATAAGGGCCTCACACTCGGCGCTCAGAGGGATGTGTTCTGCGATGGGTCCTCCGGCCGCTCCAATAGCACTGGGGACTCCGAGAAGGCGAAGCAAGGTCTTCGGTACCGGAATCCATTTCACCACTTGCTCATTGAGAATCCATTTTTCTCCGCGTCTTTCAGCATGATGGTCTAGCCAATTGTGAACAAGCTCTGACGTAAAATAGATGCTCAAAGGGCCAACCCAGTTTTCGTCTGGTAGAAGGACCATCAGGCCGGAGCCCTGGGCCTGCTGTCCGGGACCCGGAAGCGGGCGAATACTCAGCTTGCGACCGTCCTGATCTGCTTCCCCACAGAGCCAAAACCCGCGCAAAGGCAATGACAATGACCATGCTCCTTTCGGAGAGGAATCTCCTTCCGGAGTGGGTCGAATCGTTGCAAAGTTTGCAAGCGGAAGTGAAGACGCTCGAAGTAAGTCAAGATGGCGAATCTCACTCTGAGAAGCAGGATCTGGCCATTTATCGATCCACTCGCGTTGTGGAGAGGGACTGGGATAGGTCAAAATGCTCCACTGGCCACGCGGCTGCACTTCTCGAAACGGAGTTTGGAGTGCATCCTCTAGAACCAATGAAACCTCAACGTGGCTTCTGAGATTGCCCGTTACAGAATATCGGATGGGTCGGTGCGAGAGACGGGTTTCCAAATGATTTTCTCTCTGAAAAAGGTAGAGATTTTTTGGAAAAAGAGGTTTGTCCAGTGGCAGGGAATGTTCCAGGTCCGAGAAATCCCATTCGCCAATCAACTTGGCTCGATCCAGTAGAAAATTTAAAAGTTCTCTTCCGTCTTTAGCGTTAAGGCTTTCTTCACGGGCCCACCACAAAAGACCATTCGGTCTGAGTTTGTTAAGGGCAACACAGGCCTGGAGATCTCCCATGCTTGTTCCCGCAGACTTAAGTTTTTTGAAGTAGGGTAGGGACTCGACTTGTTCTTTAAATCGGGTTGAAATGGGGTTGCGGCCTTGGAGGCGAACCACTTGCTCTTCCAGAACGAAGGCAATGTCACAAGCCTCCATTTCTGCAATTCGGCACAGAACAGAGGGCTTGGAAGACTGAAGTGAAAAGGTAAGCTGATCCCGAGTGTGAACTTCGAGACCATTGCCTATGCACCAGACCGGAGGAGGCACAGGGCCCCACCAGATTTGGAGTAGTTCTCCTATCAGAAACTGAAAACACGAAGGTTCCAGGCCAACCCATTGCAATGCGGAGGGTGCACTTCGGACCAAGGAGCCATCCCGAAGCGTCGGACAAAACACAGTCTTAGGTCTTCGAAGCAAAGTGGATTCCGGATTGGGATTGAATCCGAAAGCCTCCAGTTGCTCAAAAACGGTTTTGTAAAATCGGGAATCATACCCCTGAGATTCTGGCGCGTCCCCATGAGTCTTTCGAAGCGATTTCGCTATGGAAGACAAAAAGCTCGGAGACTCAGCCTGAAGCTTCCAGGGTTCCAAAGCGTTCCATATTTCTTGTTGAATTTGCTCGGCTGGGTTGTACCAGGAATAAAGATTTGGTTTTGTGACTTGCCAACCCTCTCGGTCTAAGGGGATCTGTGGCCTCAGCGTAGTACTTAGGGCCCAGTTCAGACGTCCTAAGTCTGTGGCACTCCATTTGCGAATTCCCCGGTCCGACCAGCGTTTCAAGACAATGGCTTGGGCGAGAGTGAAGATTGCTACTTCTTCGAAAAAGGCGCGTAGAGCCGAAACTTGAGAGGCAGACCGATTTCCTTCGATCCATCTTCGTAAGGGCTGTCCCAAAGACCCCGGCTGTGCGCTCGGGGCCGCTTGGGCTGAATGCCCCGATAGACGAGCGAGGTACTCAGCAATGCTTTCTCTTCGACTGGGGTTAAGGGACAAAAGTTTTGTCGGATGAGTTTCCAATTCTTCAATCATTCTTCCCACCAAAGGAAGAAGAGAAGGGACAACAGAGGTGTGAATGCTCATCTGCGGGCTTTGGGTCTGGGGTGGTAAAGAGGGGGGATTCGGCGAAGTTGTTAAGCCGGGTAAGGTTCTGTCCGTCACTCGATCGATGGGAATCGGAGCACTAGTTCCCTGCGATCGACTTGCGTCAGCGGAATCAGTCTCATCAAAATCAAGCATTTGAGACATCAGGGCTCGAGTCTCGCCTGAAATCGAGCTTCCAAAGCGACTCGAGTCTATTAATGAATCCGTAAATTGGTCTGACACAGAACCCCATTAAATTAAAAACAAAACTTCCAAAAGAAACGAATAACAGGGGAGGGGATTCCATTGCTATGAAAAAAGCTGCTCAAATAAGATAACGCCCTGCGAGAACCCCTTAAAAAATTTAACTTCTTTTCTAATTATTCCGATTTCCTAATAGGACCTCAAACATGGGCAATGAAAAGAAGAGTGAAAAACTTTCCAAAGAAGCAGAGTCTCTTCCAGAGATTCCTCCAGAATTTTTGGATCCTCCCCCACCCACATCAGAGCGGTCCTCTGCCGGCATCAAAGAGGACGACAATATTGATAAAATAATGAGTGAAATCGAAGAGTTGAGGGAAGATATGAAGGCAACAGTTTCTACTCCTGTCAGCACTGGGACAGCACCCTCAGCGAGAGCGACTTCCAATTTGACTAAGACTCCTCCACTAGATGAGTTCGGTCCCCAACTTGTGCCAGAACCTGTCTCAGAGGAAGACACAAACCCCTCGGGCGTCAAAGTTCAGAGGAAACCCGAGTCCTCAGGAGTTTCTATGTCCCCATCTACAAAACCTACACCGGCTGAGTCAGTCTCCGCTTCAGGAGAAGAAGGCTGGCTGGAAGAGACCTATGCTCACTTAAAAGAGAATCAGGCTTTAGATGCGTCCTCAATCATGGACGGGCTGGGAGGGGCCTTGACCCTTTTAGTTCAGGGGTCGATGGCAGTTCGCCTTCGTCATGAGACAACAGGCCAGGAAGTTGGAATTTCCTTTGTGGAAGACTCAATTCACGTTTATCTTGCCGATGGAGCAGAGTTGCGAATCCCGCTCAGAATGAAAAAAGGGACATCGGCAGGTCTTCACGGCAAAAAGCACGCCGCCTAGCTTCGCGCTATTCCACTTTTCGGAGCGCCCGGTTCTTCGAATCAGGGTGATTTTTTATGATTCGACTTACATCAGGAAATTTTCGTGGACGTACTCTTCGTACGGTGGGCGGTCAGACTACCCGTCCTACTCAGGCTAAGCTTCGTCAGGCCCTTTTTAATTCTCTTCAAATGGAAATTCCGGACGCGCGGGTTTTAGATTTGTTTGCTGGGTGTGGTGCACTGGGTTTTGAGGCGCTATCTCGAGGGGCATCTCAGGTTGTCTTTGTGGAGTCTTCTTCAGCAGCGGTGAAAGTCATTCGGGAAAACGCGTTGACCTTAAAGGTGATCGATCAGATCCAGATTATCCACCACCCCTTGCCAGAGGCCATAGATCGAGTTTTTCGTTGGGCACCCTTTGACTTAGTCTTAGCCGATCCCCCTTATGAGGAGAGTTGGGAAGAAAGGCTCTTGAACGACCTTCCCTGGGAAAAACTATTGTCTTCAGGAAATAAGTTTTGTTTGGAATGGGGAGTTCAGAAATCTAAAATTTCTTCGCTGCCTGATGAAACGTCGCTTCTGACAAAAGTTCGTGAAAAAGAATACGGCGATAGTCGACTCACTCATTTTCAAAAAAAATAAAGGCTGAAAAAAGTTTTCGTCCGCGATTTGCGCCCTTTCAGGTGCGGTGGTATCTTGCGCTCCTATGCCTCAAAAAATCAGAAAAGCAATTTACCCCGGATCCTTTGATCCGATTACAAATGGTCATTTGGATATTTTGGATCGCAGTTTAAGTTTATTTTCTGAAATCATCATTGTAGTTGCGGGGGCGGGTCACAAGAACCCCCTTTTTACTCCTGATGAGAGAGTTCAATTGATTCGAGAAGTGACAGCTTCTCGTAAAGGGGTGCGAGTGGATCGTTGGGAGGGTCTGATCATGGACTATGCTCGAGAAAATCATATCTCGGCCGTCATTCGAGGGCTTCGAGCGGCAAGTGATTTCGAGTACGAATTTATGATGGCGAGTATGAACAAACAATTGAACCCCGACGTTGAGACCTTGTTCATGATGACGGCTCAGAACCTCTACTTTGTAAGCTCCACAATGATTAAAGAGCTTTTCCACTACGGCGGTGATGTTTCTCCCTATGTTCCCGATTTGGTCTCCGATCGACTCAAAGAGAAAATTCCGCTGAAGCTCAAGAAGAAAAACTAAAGGAAGTTTTAAAATGTCAGATTCTAAATCTAGTAAGCCAAAAAATTCTCAAGGCCCTCTTTCTCGTCGATTAGATGGTGTTTCCGAGAGTGCGACCTTGAAATTGAATGCTACCGTGCAGGCAATGAAGGCCCGCGGGGAAGATGTGATTAACCTAACGGCTGGAGAACCTGATTTTAATGTTCCAGATGCCGCAAAGGAAGCAGTGATCGAGTCTTTGCAAAAAAATCGTTCTAAATACACACCTGCTCCTGGGATAACGGAACTTCGGGAAGCCATTGCAGCGAAAACCAACGCACAACAGCCAGAAGTGGTGCGCTCCCAGGCCTGGAAAGCGGCGAATGTGATTGTGACCAACGGCGGAAAACAAGCGTTGTTTAATTCGATGCTAGCGTTGTTGGATCCAGGCGATGAGGTTCTGATTCCTACTCCTTATTGGTTAAGCTATCCTGAAATGGTCAAGCTGGCGGGTGGAATTCCTAAATTCATCCCATCGACTCTCGCTAACCAGTTCAAGATCCAACCTGAGCAATTGAAAAATGCACTGAGCTCGAAAGTGAAGATCTTAATTCTAAATTCCCCTAGTAATCCCACCGGAAGTCTTTATTCCAAGGCAGAATTTGCCGCCTTGGCTGAAGTGATTCAAAGCACCCCCGGAGCTGAAAATACCTGGGTGGTGAGCGATGAAATCTATGACCGAATTATTTTGGGCGACACTCCCTTTTGTTCCTTCTTGAACGCTGCACCTGGGTTAAGGGATCGCACGGTGACAGTCAACGGAATGTCAAAGAGTGCAGCAATGACTGGCTGGAGGATCGGTTGGTCGGTGGCTCCCGAAAACGTTACTCAGGGAATGATTACACTACAAGGGCAGAGCACTTCGGGGATCAATTCCTTGGCTCAGTGGGCAAGTCTTGCCGCCCTAAAACTTCCTGATTCTTACTTTGAGCAAGGGCTTCAAATCTATCGCAAAAGATGCAAACTGATGTTGGAAATTCTGCGAAAAGCCCGCAAAATAGAGGTAATGGCCCCCGAAGGTGCTTTTTATGTTTTCATCGGTGTGAAGGACTATATGAGAGCAGGAGAAGACTCGATTGCTTTTGCGCAGAGAGTTTTAGAAGAGGCAAAAGTAGCATTAGTGCCTGGGACTCCGTTTGGCGAGCCAGAGTTTTTACGTTTGAGTTTTGCAACGGATGAACAGTCCATTCAAAACGGTTGTGAGCGACTGGTCAAGTATTTGGAGAAATAACTGCCAGCCGAGTTGTACTTTAGAAAAATAGGACGCCTTGAGCAGGGAAGCGAGAGACGTGAAAGAAAAAAGAAGATTACGGTTTTTTCCATTTTCGTGGCTGGGGTTTGTCACTCTGCTTTGCTCACTCTTAGGGTGCACGCAGGCCGGGTTTGATTCGGCTAATATTCTTGCAAATCAGCTTCAAGTCAACACTGCGCTGGATGCTGTGAATATCGCTCTTTCGAAAGGGGATTGTGCGACTGCTCTCAGCTCAATCAGCACTATTTATTCTTCTGTGAATACTTCGAATGCAGTACGTCTGGCGATTGCGTCAGCCTACGCCTGTTCAGCAGGAGTCAATGTTCTCTCTAATCTAAATAACTTGGTTAACTTCCAAGACTCTCTAGCCGGCGCAGGTTTCTTTTACTTTCTAGTTTCGGAATTCAAAAGTGTTACCAACCCGGATGACAAGAAGCCAACCTCTGCCGCGCTCGCAGTGGATGCTTTGCTCGCTACCGTGAATTCAGGTACCGTATTTGCTCCTACCTACACCGTGAATTCAGGCACTCAAAATCCGGGCTCGCTTCTAGTGAACGACCGGACCGGAGACTCAAACGCGTACCTCCTGTTTGTGGCCATGGCTCAAATGGGGATTCTGCTCTATCGAGATGCTAGCCCACTCAGTAATAATCATAAGAGTCAGAACTTGGCGTGGGATACTCCTGCCACTAGCGTCGGAGATGGGTGTGCGTTTTCTTCTGCGATTCTTAATTTCTACGACAGCCTTCAGTATATCGATCAGGGGGCTCCTGCCAGCGCCCAGAAAGTTTACGATACAATCTCAGTCTTTTTGCAAACTTCACTCAACGCGGCCTGCAGCTATGGATGTTCGCATAACGGTTGCACGATGGGCTGTTCCAGTTGTCCAACGACTCTGAGAAATCGAAATTCCTGCACTGGGCAGGCAACCGATGCAAACTCTTGCGCTTCGGCTGGAATTGCAAACTTTGTAAACACCACCTGGAGTGGGCCTCCATGATTTTAAACCGGGGGCTTACCGGTTGGCTTTCTATCCTGTTTTGTGGCTGGGCTCTTTGTCTGAGCTTTGGGAATGCAGCACATGCTTTAGATGATTTTCGCCCCCTTTATCGTGGAGCCCGAGCGCAGGCGATGGGAAACGCGTTTGTTGCGGTGGCGGATGACGAAGAAGCGATTTTCTACAACCCCGCTGGCCTTGCGGGGATCAAAAGAATTTCAATGAATATTGCGTCCATCGATGCTCAGGCGTCTGGCGATCTTTTCACAAATTTGAACAGCCTTACGACGGCCCTCTCCAGTAGCTCGGCGACCTCATTCAATAACATCATGGGTAAAAACTATTTCGCCCAAGCTACGGGCAGTGCTGGGTTGGTGGCGCCTGGATTTGGAATTGCTGGAATCTACGACTACTGGGCGGCCATTCGGTTGCAAAATCAGGCAAGTCCCCAAGGCGAGTTTGGAGCCCAAAATACCTACGGTGGCCAAATCGCATTTGGCGCTCGAGTTTTACGATTCAAGAATCGAAGAGCAGAGCTTCGAGTGGGTGGCGCACTCAAAGGGTTGAGGCGTTCAGGAGGCATGCAATTCATGAACGTAAACCAGATCATGAATTTGAGCTACAACACCATCACCAATAGTCTGAAGAGTTCGGGGATAGGGATCGGAGTCGATCTCGGAGCCCAGCTGGTCTATCCGTTCAAAAAATGGAGGCTCCAATTAGGTGTAGCACTGACTGACGCTGGTAATACCTCGTTTCAAGGGGGATCAGCAGACGTTCAGCGTTCCAATTTCACTGCAGGGGCCGCTTTCATCTATGAGGGCCCTGAAATGACCGCGACCTTTGCGGCAGATTGGGCCAGAATTTTGGATTACGCGGACTGGCGTAAAAAGACGCACTTGGGGATGGAGCTGAAGTTTCCAATTCTCAGTCTCTATGCCGGTATGAGTGAATTCAATGTCACCTTTGGCGCAGGCCTCAATCTGGGCCTGATTCGGGTCATTGCCAGTTCCTACGATGAGGAGTTGGGTACCACACTGGGTCAGATTTCAGAACGCCGTTACATGATTCATGCCCAGTTTAAGTTTGATCTCTAAGCTTTCTGACTAATTCAAAAAAATAATGCGGCTCTCGCTTGCGATTTTTTTCAGATTTGAACTACAGTCTTATCCAGGAATACGGCGATTTCTGAAAAAAATTTCACCAGGAGGCCAATTTGCGCAAAGCATTTATATTAGACACCAACGTACTACTCTTTGATCCACAGGCTTTGTACAAGTTTGGAAACAACGACATTATTATTCCTATTGTTGTGATTGAAGAAATTGATCGCTTCAAAAGGGAAATGAGTGAAAACGGACGTCATGCGCGCCAGTTCTCACGTTTAATTGACGATATGCGTGCAGATGGGGAGCTTTCTAAGGGGGTCAAACTTCCCGGCGGAGGGATGCTCACTGTCGAGCTTGGCGGCAATCAGCCGCTTCCCATGGAATTGCAAATGGACAAGGCCGACAATCGAATTCTGGCCCTGGCGATTACGCTTAAAAAAGAGCATCCCAAAAGACCAGTGAGTTTTGTTACCAAGGATGTGAACCTTCGAATCAAGGCGGACGCCTTGGGTATTGCTGCTGAAGACTACGAGCCATCGAGTGTTACTGTCGAAGAGCTCTACGCAGGCGTGACGCACCTCTCGGTAGAGGCGCATCTGATCGACGAGTTCTATCAAAATAAACGTCTGTCCTACAAAGACTCCGCCAACGGTTTTAAACCGAATCAATATGTCATTCTGAAGGACGCTGCGAATCCAAATCATACGGCCATGGGGAGATTCTCAAGAGAACTGGAAGCGATTGTCCCAGTTTTTAAGCCTTCAGATGGGTTGTGGGGTATTTTCCCTAAGAACGCTGAACAGGTGTTCGCCATTGATGCCTTGTTGAATGACGATATCAAACTAGTTAGCTTGGTCGGAAAAGCGGGAACAGGAAAGACCCTCTTGGCCATCGCAGCGGGACTGGCTAAAACCGTCGACGAAGGGGTGTACCATCGTCTGCTCGTGTCACGGCCTGTTTTTCCTTTAGGTAAAGACATCGGGTTTTTGCCTGGTGACATCGAAGAAAAACTGAACCCTTGGATGCAGCCTATCTATGACAATATTGATTTTCTTTTTGGCACCACTAGTGCCAAAGGGAGACGAGGTGCTGGCAAAGGATGTCAGGAGTTAATGAACCAGGGTTTGCTTCAAATCGAGCCCTTGACCTACATCCGAGGTCGTTCCATTCCTCAGCAATACTTGATTGTTGATGAGTCCCAGAACCTCACGCCTCACGAAATTAAAACGATTGTGACCCGTGCAGGCGATGACACTAAAATTGTACTCACAGGCGACAGTTATCAGATTGATAATCCTTACGTCGATTCAGCTAACAATGGGTTGGTTTACCTGGTCGAAAGATTTAAGGATGAATCAATTTCGGCACACATCACGCTGAGCAAGGGCGAGCGCTCTAAGCTTTCCGAGCTGGCCAGCAACCTTCTTTAGAGCAAAAAGGCGTAACTCAGACCGCAACAGGGTCCGGGTTACGCCCCTTTTTTGTCAGCAGTTATCTTGCGGGCAGTGGCTCTCGGAAATAGTCTTCAAGGTTGTTAGCTAGAATCTGTGCTGGATGGACTTTAGCATTTGCACGGGTTTGAAGTTCACGTTCCAAATACTGGTTATAAGATCGGGCGAGTAACCTCAGTTCTCGCGTTTCTGCTCCGTTTTCCAATGCCCTAAATAGAATCCTGCCCCGAATCATCATCGGCACGGTTAACTTCCCGATTCGCGCCCTCTCTTCCTGAAAAACCATCATTTCAGTAAGAAGCTCGAGCTTGCTCATCATCAAAATCCTATTCTGGTAATCCGGATTTCCTTTTTTGATCACCTGAGCTTCTCGGACCGCATGAATAGAAACAATTTTCATCTCCAACCCCATCCCTTGCTTTGAAGGTTTTGACAGACCCGAAAAACAGTAAGCAAATTGAGTGCCACAATTTTTTCACGGTCCGGGGGAGGAAATAGAGGTAACGGTCGAATATTACGACGATTTACTTGGAAGACTGCGAGTGTCATTTTGAGGTGGTGTGTCAGAATTACAGTGCGGCCAAGCAAAAAGAACAGGGATTTTTCAAAGCTAATAAGTCGGATACCTAAGTCCGAAGTCGATAAAACCGGCGCCATGGAAATCGAAAAAGTCAGGAAAATCAGCTTTTTAATTCAAGAGTGTTTCCAACTCTGACGATAAGTCCTCTGGAAAGGGTGGGTCTTAAGCGAGAGACCCTGTGGAAGACCATGAAAGTCTGGATCGGAAATGAGAGACTCGATTTTACAAATATTCGGGGGTGGGGACTTCTTTTTGTTCTTGCTGTGGCTCTTGCGGTTTTACTCTTGCCTAGCGCCAGCCTCGCCCTAAGTCATAACGCCGTGGATGAGGATGATTTCCCTCCTTCCTCGTTTGGTACGCCCCCTTCTCCACCGGATCTTGCCGAATCCAATTCACCTGTTTCGGAAAAACCAGATGAACTTCAGCGCTCTCTAGCTAGCAGCCGAGTGTCTTCTAACAAGACGGCAAAAAAAGGTGCTGCCAACAATAAGGCGGG
Source organism: Bdellovibrio sp. (assembly GCA_016185105.1). Classification (GTDB taxonomy): domain Bacteria; phylum Bdellovibrionota; class UBA1018; order UBA1018; family UBA1018; genus JACPOE01. The sequence continues at coordinate 9,273 of JACPOE010000026.1, read as the reverse complement.
AGTTCAAGAAGTGGGATTGATCGCAGGGGATCTTGGTTTTTTTCCTCAAACTGTTTTTGTTGCTCCCGAGATCCCAGTCAGAATCTATATTACTGGGGCTTCAAAGAAGCCCCTTTGTTTCATGCTGGACGATTTCCAAATTCGCCGACAGGTCCGGGCTCAAAAAATCGAAGAAATTACTTTTACTCCCGCTACACCTGGAAAATACCGTTTCTACTGCCCAGTGAACGGTATTCAAGGGGACTTGCTGGTTAAAGAAAAGAACTTCGTCGCAGCCAAACGAAGCAAGAAAGTGGAGGACTAGTCTCAGGTGGGTGTATTTGAAGAATCAGTAGGCACGTTTCTCAGTCCGGTGAAAGATTACTTGGCTGATGACTCTATTACGGAAGTATTGGTCAACGGGCCAAACGAGGTTTTTGTCGAGCGTCGAGGCCTACTGGAAAAGACTCCTGCAAAATTTATGGATGAGCAAGCGCTGGAAGCGGCTATTCGTAATATTGCTCAGTTCGTAGGGCGAAGGATCGATGAGGATAATCCGATCTTGGACGCCCGTCTTCCAGATGGAAGCCGCGTGGCTGCGGTTCTTCCTCCTTGTTCAAGAAAGGGCGCGACCCTATCTATTCGAAAGTTTTCGAAGGGTAATCCAAGTTTCGTTGATTTAATTAACCGTGGGTCAATCTCCAAAGAGGGGGCTCGCTTCTTGGATGTCTGTATCTATCTCGCCAAGAACATCATTATCTCTGGGGGCACTGGCTCAGGGAAAACGACACTCCTGAATGTTCTCGGTTCCAGAATTCCAGGAACGCAGCGATTGCTGATCATAGAAGACTCTTCTGAGTTGAAGATTAACACGGATCATGTGGTTTTTTTCGAAACCAAACACCCTGACGAAATGGGCAAGGGTGCTGTTTCCATCAGAGATCTCATCAAGTCTGCCCTCAGGCTTCGTCCAGATCGAATTGTAGTCGGGGAAGTCCGAGGACCCGAAGCTCTGGACTTGATTACTGCCATGAACACCGGTCACGGTGGGTCAATGGGAACCACCCACGCCAATACACCGTACGATGCGCTGGTACGTCTGGAAACTTTGTCGATGATGGGGGACACTCAGGTTCCGGTTGCGGCAATTCGCCGCCAAATCGCGGCCGCTATCCACTTGGTGACTCAAATCAAGAGAATGCACGACGGAACACGAAAGATCACCAATATTACTGAGGTAATCCCGGAAGTGGATGAAGCTGGCCGCTACCAGCTTCGGGATATTTACAAGTTTGTCCAGAGAGGGAAATCCGCCGATGGCCATATTGTCGGAGAATTTATACCAACAGGGTATATCCCTTCGTTTATGCACGAAATCGAGCTGAATCGGCTCCCCTTCCCAAAAGAGAAATTCACTCCCCCGGCCTGGTATCAGCAGATGATCCAGGCGAACAAGAACGCGGCTTAAAATCCCATTTTCAGATAGTTTAAAGAAGTTCAATCGGGTATAGTCGGAAAGTTAATCAAGCGTTAAATGCACTCAAATTAATTAACGTATGTAACGAGAAAAGGCCTTGGCTGAATGTCTATGTCAACATCATCCTCAACAAGTCTGGTCATCGGGATTCCAAAAGAAACAGGTTCTGGAGAAACTCGGGTTGCCGTAAGTCCTGAGGCGGTCAAAAAGTTGGTGAAACGTGGCTTCAGGGTCTGGATTGAGAAATCAGCTGGCACCAAAGCTGGATTTCCGGACGAAGACTTCCAAATGGAAGGCGTAGAAATGGTAGATGCCAAGACCGCCTTTTCGGCTCAGATCGTTGCTAAAATATTGAAGCCCAGTTTTGATGAAATCGGCCAAATGAAAAAAGGCAGTGTTCTCGTTTCCCTCATTGAACCTTATAAGCTCGACGGGACCTTTGAAAAATTAGCCCAGGCAGGAGTGGAAGCTTTCGGGATGGAGCTGATTCCGCGAACCTCCCGAGCCCAGGCCATGGATGTTTTGTCCTCCCAGGCGGGCATTGCCGGGTATAGAGCGGTTTTAGAGGCCTCAACCCGATATGGTCGTTTTTTCCCCTTGATGATGACTTCAGCTGGATCTGCTAAACCAGCCAAGGTCATGATTTTAGGGGCGGGCGTGGCAGGCTTGCAAGCCATCGCGACGGCAAAGAAACTCGGCGCGTTGGTCGAGGCCTACGATGTTCGGGCTGAAGTAAAAGAACAGATCCAGTCTTTAGGTGCCAAGTTTGTGGAGCTGGATGTGGGAGAGGAAGGCTCTGGAACCGGGGGATACGCCAAAGAGCTTTCTGAAGAGGGTAAGAAAAAACAACAGGCCCTCCTGACCGAAAGGTTGAAGAAATCGGATATCATTATCTCCACCGCAAACATTCCCGGACGAAAGGCTCCTGTTCTGATTACAGAAGAGGCCGTGAAGGGCATGCGCGCAGGTTCGGTCATTGTAGACATGGCAGCAGCAAACGGTGGGAACTGTCCGCTCAGTGTTGCTGATCAGGTTGTTGTGAAACATGGAGTCGTTTTTATTGGATTTACCAAATACCCAGCAATGGTCCCTGCTGATGCCAGTAATTTTTATGGGCATAATGTGATCAATTTGATGGATCTCATAGTTCAAAAGAAAGACGGAGCCCAGAGCCTGAATTTGAATCTTGAGGACGATATTATTGCTGCGGCATTGGTTACACATTCTGGCGATATTCGATTCAAGAAGAAATAGAGAGGGAGCAAATGTCACCGACCCTAGTTGGAATTTATGTTTTTGTTCTGTCCTGTGTGGTGGGTTACCACGTGATTTGGGGCGTAACCCCGGCACTTCATACCCCTCTTATGGCTGTTACAAATGCGATTAGCGGTATTGTGGTGGTTGGAGCTATCCTTGTGGCCGGCCATGCGGGCGGGGCCGAAGGCATGTCCTCTTGGGCTCAAATCGTAGGATTTGTGGCGGTATTTCTGGCCTCGATTAATATTTTTGGCGGTTTTGTCGTAACCAATCGTATGTTGGCAATGTTTAAAAAGAAGAAATAGAGACTAAGACTATGGAACTGGGTACTGATTTTTTCGGGTTTGCCTATCTGATTGCGACGGTCCTTTTTATCTATGGTCTGAAGGGACTGAGTTCTCCCAAAACGGCTTTGAAGGGCAATGTATCGGCAATGTTGGGGATGGCCCTCGCCGTTGGCGTTACCTTGATCAACCCGGAAGTTAAAAACTACACTTGGGTAATCGCTGGTTTGGGCGCCGGAGCGGTCGTCGGAATTGGTCTTGCCCTTAGAATCAGCATGACTGCGATGCCCCAGCTGGTTGCAGCACTCCACAGCTTTGTTGGTTTGGCTGCAGTCTTAGTGGCTGCTGGAACCTACCTCCCTCATCTCTCAGGGGCCCCGGGGATGAACACCGTAGAAATGAGCGAGTTGGCTATTGGGAGTGTCATTGGAGCCATCACGTTCACCGGATCTCTGGTAGCTTTTGGAAAGTTGCAGGAAATTCTAGGCTCTAACCCGTTGATTTTTCCAGGACAACATTGGTTGAACGCGCTTTTGGCCCTTGGAACAATCGGATTTGGTTTTCACTTTGTGATGGCCAATGAATTTGTGTCCTTCCTTGCGATGACCGGTTTTTCCCTTGTTCTTGGGTTTCTTTTGGTTCTTCCCATTGGTGGGGCGGACATGCCGGTAGTGGTCTCTATGCTGAATTCTTATTCAGGATGGGCGGCCTCTGCGACGGGCTTTATTTTGGGGAATAACCTTTTAATTCAAACAAAGGCGTAAAAGCAGCTTCAGTGGAAGATGCGTCTTTTTTGCTTGGGAATTCTACAAAAGTGATTATTGTTCCGGGGTATGGCTTAGCTGTTGCTCAGGCGCAGCACGCCGTGAAAGAGCTTTACGAGTCTTTAACAGAAAAAGGGGTAGAAGTGAAATTTGCGATTCACCCCGTTGCGGGACGAATGCCAGGGCATATGAACGTGCTTTTGGCAGAGTCTGATATTCCTTACGATTCTGTTTTTGAAATGGAAGACATTAACAGCGAGTTTGCTGCTGCGGATGTTGGATTGGTCATTGGAGCAAACGACGTTGTTAATCCGGCTGCCAAAACGGATAAAACAAGCCCACTCTTTGGTATGCCCATTTTGGATGTTTACAAGGCAAAACATGTTTTGATTAGTAAGCGGTCCATGAAAGCTGGGTATGCTGGAGTTGATAATGCGCTTTTCTATGCGCCAAATTGTTCACTGGTTTTTGGCGATGCCAAAGCTACTTGCGAGGCTTTAGTGAACGCAATTCGGGAGTCTTAAAAGTTTCAAAATGGAATTAAGAAATATTTGTATTATTGCCCACGTCGACCACGGGAAGACGACACTAGTTGATTTTCTTTTGCGTCAAGCTGGAACGTTCAAACAACATCAAGCCCTCACTGAAAGGGTGATGGATTCCATGGACCTGGAAAAGGAACGCGGAATTACAATCTTGGCGAAGAACACCTCAGTTCATGTCGGGGACACCAAGATTAATATCGTCGATACTCCCGGCCACGCCGACTTTGGGGGTGAGGTCGAACGAATTATGGGAATGGTCGACGGTGCACTCCTACTGGTGGATGCCGCTGAAGGGCCTCTTCCTCAAACTCGCTTTGTTCTTCAAAAAGCCTTGAGTCAGGGATTGCGGGTGATTCTTGTCATCAATAAAGTAGACCGCCCTGACGCCAGAACCCGCGAAGTAGTAAATCAGGCTTTCGATCTTTTTGTCGATCTAGGTGCCAATGAAGCACAGGCTGATTTTCCGATTATTTACGCCTGTGCCCGTCAAGGCTGGTGTACTACTAAATATGACGATCTTCCTGGATTGCTTTCCGGTGAAACTAAAGGGTCTTTGCAGCCCTTGTTTGACGAAGTGTTAAGAGACATTCCACGTCCCAAGGTAAGTGAAGGGACCCAACTTCAGATGCTGGTTTCCAATCTTTCCTATTCTGAATACGTTGGAAGGCTAGCGATTGGTCGTATCAATCAGGGAAGTGTAAAAAAGAATCAGAGAATTTATAGAAGAGGGATCACCCCGGATGGTCAGCCCAAGGTTGAGTCTTTTACCGTCAACCAGCTTTATACGTTTGAAGGCTTGCGCCAGGCTGAAGTTGAGGTTTTAGAAGCTGGGGATATTGGGGTCATTGCCGGCAGCGAAGCGGTTGAAATCGGTGATTCCCTGACTGCAACAGATACCCAGGATACTTTACCTAGGATTGTCGTTGAAAAACCCACCCTGGGGATGATTTTTTCCGTGAATACTTCGCCCCTTTCAGGACAAGAGGGGGAGGCTATTCAATCTCGAAAGCTGCGAGAACGTCTGATTCGTGAAGTTCGACAGAATGTTGCGCTTCGAATGGAAGATCTGGATGTCAATGACCAGTTCCGGATTTTGGGTCGGGGTGAATTGCAGTTTGCGATCCTGATTGAGCAAATGCGCCGTGAAGGTTTTGAATTCATGGTCGGCAAGCCAACTGTTCTTTACAAAACGGATGAAGACGGAAGCCGTCTTGAGCCCATGGAGCGAGCTGTTCTTGATCTCCCGGAAACCGCAGTGGGAGACGTCAGTCAGCTCTTTCAAAGTCGAAAAGGAATTTTGACCAAGTATGAAGGTGGCTCAGGTCATGGCAGCCATCGTGTGCGACTTGAGTTCGACATTCCAACACGCGGTCTGCTAGGGATGCGGTCGAAATATTTGACAGTGACTCGCGGAGACGGATTGTTTAGCACCTATTTATTGGGCTTTGGCCCTCACAAAGGTGACCTTCCTCATCGAACCTCCGGAGCGCTTATTTCGGATCGTACTGGGGACACCGTCGAGTACGCCCTCTTGGCATTAGAAGATCGTGGCATTCTTTTCGTTTCACCGGGTCAGCCTGTGTATGAAGGGATGATTATTGGTGAACACAATAAGGAAAACGATCTCAACGTGAATCCTTGTAAGGAAAAGAAGCTCACCAATATTCGAGCTGCGCACGCCGAAGTTTTGGTTACCCTTTCTGGAATTCGAAAAATGTCCCTAGAACAGTGTATTGATTGGATCGATGAGGATGAGTGGATTGAAGTGACTCCCGAATCGATTCGTCTTCGAAAGAAGGTTCTGAGCGGGAATCTTCGCAGTGTTAAAAGAAGCGAGCGGATTCACTAATTTAAAAAGGGTCGAAGTCCAAAGACTTCGACCCTTTGTTTAAATTCGAACTATTGCGATCTCATAAAGTGCCCCTCGTAGGCTTCTTTGAAGGCCTTAACATCTCCTACAAGCGCCATCCTGTCGACGTAAGGGGTAGGAAGATTATCGACCAGGTACTTGCCGAGCCGTCCATAATACCTTTCATCAAGGAAGTAGACAAAAGGCTGCTTTTCTAGGTTTCCAGTCCCCAATTGGACGAACAGAGTGGCTAGTTCCTTCATGGTTCCTCCGCCTCCTGGAGCAACCAGCACCAAGGATTTGTCCTGAAGGATCAAAGGAATCCTTTGCTCGTAGCCGCGAGTTCCTAAGGTTAAGTGGTGAAGTCTCGACTGAGGAGTTTCTCCATGAACTTCTGCGTTATCGATTCCGATTGAGAATCCGTCAAATTTTGAGGCTGCTTCATTTGCAACAGCCATGAGTCCCCCAGCGCCGCCTGAGGTCAAAGAGAATCCTCTTTTGGCACTCATGGTGACTACTTTGGTGACGAGGTTCACATGTTCTTTTGCAAGTTGGCCCGAACCAAAAAAGGCAGCTCCAGGATTTTTGAAACCAGCTTCAATTGCATGGGTTCGTAAATGATTCGACTTCAGAGCGTAGTTTTTAGCCTCTTCGCCCCACCTTAAAACAGCTTCTTCAGGGGAGTCTTCTAGGACTTGAGGCAGCTGGGTAGGCAAGACATGGTTGAGCTGTGTGTTTTTTCCCTTCCAGAAGAAATCCGTAGCAGGCGTGTTAGATCCCATAGAGGAGAGAAGGGCGGTCACGTTCTTATAGGCTTTTGGCTCGTTTCCTTCTGAAAAGGAAATACCCAGGTTGGCCGGCCTTGGGTCAGGTTTTTCTTCCAGACCGTAGAAGTTGTGAAAATGGGAGGAAGTAGAATTTGAGCCTTGGAGGGTTCGATTCCATGCTGAAAGCCCTGGTAAATATTCTTTACCAAGTTCAAGCACCTTGAAGGTTTTGCTGCCTGAATTCTCGATCAGCAGTCCTGTTCCAACAATAGAATCCGGTGACATGATGATAATTCTCGGGGTGGAAAGAACCTGCATTCGAATGTAAGGATTTTGAATTACAAAAGTCGAAGTTCTACCGAGGTCTTGTCGAGTAGGGTTCCCGCTGATTCCAAGGGTCCGATGCTCTTCGCCAGAGTCACTGATGAGTTTACTATCAGTGGAGTCAGCGTCATACAGCACATTGTAATCATCGGCTTGAAGAGACTTTACAAGTTTTGAAATCGCTGCCGAATGACCGGGATTGCTTGAGAGAGCTTTTGAAGTAGAATTTCCAATGACCAGAGTCACCCACTTTCCTTGCTTCAACCATTCACCCGCTGCATGAGCGATCATTTTATCGCGAAAGTAGACTGATTCGGCAGATTGCCCCTCGAGAAGTTCCTTTCGGCGGATGAGTTTATATTCCTTGCCTTGTTCTGTCTGAATTTGCGCTTCCTTTCGGCATTCCGCTTCTCGGCATTCTTGGAGCCGTTGTTGGGCCTGCAGAGTTTCGCGTCTGAGCTGGGCCAGTTCTTGGTTCAAAGAATGGATCTTAATCTGTGAAGCACCCAGTTTCGTTGGGTCTTGGGCCTGCTGTGGCTGAGGAAGTTGACTGGCGAATTGACTTTGTTTCTTACGAAAGCCCTTTTGTGGAGCAGTTTGGGGTTCCTGCTTTTTGCCTACAACACTAGCTTCCGCCTCAATGACCTGAGCAGCGCCTTCAAGGTCGTTCGATTGAGTGGGTTTTTGAATCGGCTTTTCAGGAGGCAAAACGACCTGAACGCTGTCCATCTTTTGGGATGGAATTGCTGTAGGGTGCTTTTCCTTTGGTAGGGCATGTTCTGCTGGCCGAGTCGGATTTTTTTCCCTTCTAAAGCGGTCAAAGAACGAAGGTTTTTTGGGTTTTTCTTGAAATGCAAAGGCCAGGTCTTGGCTTGTCGACTGTGCTGGCCCATTCTGGCCTTGAACTTGCGTTGACCCCGTCACGATTTTTGGAGCCTGGTGGCCGACCTGCTGGCTAACAAATTGTTTTTGGACCGGGGCTGGTGTCTGAGATTTCTGCTGTTGCTGTTGCTGTTGCTGTTGCTGTTGCTGTTGCTGTTGCTGTTGCTGTTGCTGTTGAAGGACTACTGGAGCTTGACCTGTGGGGTGGTGAGAAGGTGCAGTCTTTTTTGTTCGGGATGCATTTCTGCGACGGCTATTATAATAGTCGTCTGAATCTGATTCTTCAGAAGACCCAGCGTGCGCGGTTGGAAGCCCCAGGTTGAGATGATCTTTCTCTGGAAGGCCGGTCACTCCAATCAGGCCGGTTAGTAGCATGACATTCACTCGATTATACTTCATTCGAAAAGCCCCTTCTCGCTGAGTGCCGGGGTGGGAAGGGCACACAGCCACACATGATGGTTGACTCAAGTTGATCAGCGACTCCCACACTCACTTTGCTAATTTGGCGAGATCACTCTGTGCCCGCCAACTTTGAATCAATAAATGATGACTCAAAATGACACGCAGCGTCTTTACATATGAATCGCTGAAATGAAAAGTAAAACTTAAAACTATTTTTTGATCCGAGACAGCGCTGGCGTACCCGACGTCGAGTGGAAAAGATTCTCGCGAATCAAGTTGCAGGCCATTCCATCTACAGAGAATTGGGAGTTCGACCCGTCGACTGCTCTCAGCCGTGCTTGAACTTGTCCGGTAGGGTTACGGTAGACCATGAGCCAGAAGCCCTTTCCTGCAAATACTGGGGTTTTCTCCATAGAGTATTGTAAGTGCTCAAACTCTAAGGATGGGGGTCTTTGGCCTGTGGGTCCCTCTGGCAGGAAAACCTCTACAGTGTAAGAAGAAGGACTATAAGAGCCTATATTCCCGTGGTCTCGCCAGACAATCAAGCTGGTCTGAAGCGAGGGGTCCTCTTCAGTAGAAAGGCAGGTCAATACGGTGTGAAATTCCTTACGATCATTGGCAGGGTCGGAAGGAGTACCGTGGTGTGCTGCTTCTACAGGAGCAAGTCCGCTTATCATCAACGGAAGTAAAACCATGGATCTTCGAATCGATTTTAAGCAAGACATATAGACTTCCCCCCAAAG
>JACPOE010000008.1 GCA_016185105.1 Bdellovibrio sp. | reverse complement strand
TTTGAGTCAGGGAAGAAGCTCTGAATAGACTTGCAAGCTGCTACAGCAGCAGAAAGTGGAACCCAAGAAGTCTTAGATCTGTCTAAAACTCTAAGAATTACAGAAAGGAAGAGGTTCCCCTCCGAGGAAACCCATTCGCGTCCCATACGCCCACGCCCTGCAGACTGTTTTTTGGAAGAAATCCAAGTTCCATTTGGAAGACCAGCTTCTGCTAGAATTCTAGCCAGCCTATTGGTTGAGTCACACTCTTCGATCACTTGGTTAAAAACAAGCGGCATAGGGGTTCCTATCAATACACAAGCCAACTTAAATCTGCTGAAATCACCGAATGAGTTAAACCACCAACTGAAATCACATCCACTCCTTCGATGGCATAGTCTGAAATATTGCTTTCGTTAATTCCACCCGAGACCTCGACAAAAGCTCTCTTAGGATGCTTCTTTACCGTTTTCAGGGCCTGACGAACTTCGAGGCCTGTGAAATTATCGAGTAACACCCCCTCTGCCCCCGCATCTAGAGCAGAAACCAACTCTTTCAAATTCCGAACTTCAACTTCTATTTTTAGACCGTGGGGAGCCACTTTGCGGACTGCAAGGATTGCTTTTTTGATTCCTCCTGCAGCCTCAATGTGATTTTCCTTAATCAACACCCCCGCAGCTAGATTTAAACGATGAGGAAATCCTCCGCCGAGAATTACACTCTGGACAGCCAGATCTCTAAAGCCGGGCAGAGTCTTCCGAGTCAAGACCACCCGTGGAGTCCTCCTTGGGCATGCCATGGAAACTAACTCGACTAATGCGGCTGTGCGTGTAGCAATCCCACAGGAATAGGCCGCCAAATTTAAGAAGGGTCTTTCCAAAGCAAATATTTCAGAGACCGGTCCTGTTAAACGAATCAGTGTGTCGCCCTTTTTAAAGGGAGCTCCTGCCTGGGGAGCTTGTAAAATCCGAATGCGCTCCGAAAGACTAGAGACCGCTTCAACCAGTCCATGGGCCGCCCAAACTCCATTGGATTTGGCGATAACTCTTGCGCGAATTCGTGCGTTCTTTTTTGTAAGAGTGCTTTGAACATCGATCGTCCCCAACGTTGTCCAATCCCAAGGTGATCCATCTTCCTTTAAACCTTCAATGAGCAAGCGCTTCCAATGGTCCGGATAGTCGTGATACATCTGCAGATCATTACCTCAAACAAATGGATGTGAAAATGACAGAAAAATCCAAAAAAAAAGCCTCTCCTGCCCTTAAAACTGGAAGAGTTCCTGAAGGTCGAGGTCCCCTGGAAATCCGACCGGTTACCCTGGAAACAGGGTGGAACCGATACGCCGAAGGGTCTGTCTTAATTCGCTCGGGTCACACCCATGTGCTTTGTACAGCGTCTGTGGAGGAAAACGTACCTAGATGGCTAAAAGGAAAGGGCCAAGGTTGGGTCACGGCCGAATATTCTATGCTCCCAAGATCTACCCATACTCGGACCCAAAGAGATCGTGAAAAAGTCTCGGGCAGAACCCAAGAAATCCAAAGACTCATTGGTAGAGCACTTAGGGCGACCGTAGACCTCGCAAAGTTGGGCGAACGATCTGTTCTCATCGACTGTGATGTCCTCCAAGCCGACGGTGGGACTCGGACGGCATCGATCACTGGCTCTTGTGTCGCACTGGCCATCGCACTCAAAAAACTGACTGATGAAGGCAAAATCCCCAGCGACACTTTCATTCAGACCGTTTCAGCAATCAGCGTGGGGATGAAAAATGGCGAGATTTTGGTCGATCTTGATTACAACGAGGACTCCAGCTGTGATGTTGATATGAATTTTGTCATTACTGGAAAAAATCAATTTGTTGAAATCCAAGGGACCGCTGAGAGAGCAGCCTTTACCCAGGCAGACATGGACCAAATGACGGAGGCTGCGCTAGACGCAGCTAGCGAGTTAAAGAAAAAGCAGATGAAGGTGCTCCAAGGAAAGTAACCCTGAAAAAGGTAAAGGGACCTCGGAATCTAGAACGATCCCGCGGCCCCTTTGAGGAGGTGGTGGGTACAGCACTCGAAGCGTAGCGCAATGCTACGCAGCTTTTTGAACACGTTGTCTGGCTTGGAAAGCCATAAAGTGTTCGAACTTTTTCTCGTAATCTGGAACGGGTTCTCCCGTTTTCTTCAGCAAACCAAACTTAAAATGATCAAAATGTTCGGAGCAAAAATTAAAGCGAGTAGCAAGGGCTTTGCAACCCCAACCACAGCAATGTCCGGCAACAGGCTCGTGTCCCTTACTCTTGGCCTTGCTAGATTCTGCGGCATGTTTAGGCTCTCCCTTTTTTGCTTCCGGCTTGGTTTCACCGGTTTTTCCATCTGTTTTTGCGGGAGCGGCTTTCGGAGCCTCTTGCTGTGCAGCAGTCTTGTGTGCATGCTGATCGGGATGGGACTGTGTTTTTGACATTTTCCGTTCCTGCTTTCTAAATAACCTATCGGCCCGCCGTTAAATAAACTTTAGCTATTTAATCAAGTATAGAATTTACATTGCGCCCTCAATAGGATTCTCATAAAGTTGTGGGGTTCAGTTTAACCAGGGGGGTTCTAATGAAACCAAATACTTACAGCAGAAAAAAACCAGTTTTTCTATTTGGAATTACACTAATGCTTTGCGTTAGTTTTTCCGCTTATGCCGAATCTAATACCCGATTTATTCATGTCGAGGCAGCCAATAAGGCCCAACGAAGTGCGATTGCCAATCATGGCATGAGTATTGAGTCTGTTCGAAGCGACAGCGTTTGGGGCTTTGCCACACTCGACGAAATTGCAAACCTTCAGGCGGATGGCTTCAAGGTTTTAGGGAGTTTCGACCCAAGTGTGGCTAGAGGGGGCCATGAAAGTGGCTTTGGATTTCCACCGGAAGACAGTCGGTTTCACACGTACCAGGAGAACTTTGACGCCCTCAAAGAACTTCAGGGAAAAAACCCAGATATTTCGGCAATTCAATCCATTGGCAAATCTTTGGAAAATCGAGACCTTTGGGCAATCCATTTTAATACCTCAGCGGAGGCTTTGAAATCAGGCGTGAGCAATAAGCCTGGCATTATTTTTATGGGCAACCACCACGCCAGAGAGCATTTGAGTCTGGAAGTTCCTTTGATGCTTGCGCAGTATTTAATGGAGCACAGAAAAGAGGCTAACATTGCCAAGCTTCTTGAAACTCGTGATATCTGGATCATTCCCATGGTCAATCCAGATGGAGCCGAGTTCGATACTTCAAATGGACACTACGCAATGTGGAGAAAAAACCGAAGACATAATCAGGATGGTTCCCTGGGCGTAGACCTGAATCGAAACTATTCCTATAAGTGGGGGACAGGTGGCTCGAGCAGTTCAGGAAGCAGCGACGTTTTCATGGGACCAAAGCCTTTCTCCGAGCCTGAAACCACGGCGATCAAAGACTTTGTCGATTCCCACCTAAATACTAAGATCCTGCTTACGTTTCATACATTCAGTGAGTTGATTCTCTATCCATGGGGCCACTCAAACGACAAAATTTCCAATTCGGCCGATTTGGCAGCCTTTGAAAATATGGCTAAGACAATGGCGGCATGGAATCACTACACACCTGAGCAGGCGAGTGATCTTTATATCGCAAGTGGTGACACGACGGACTGGGCCTACGGTGTTCATGGTATCTTCGCATTCACTTTTGAACTCTCACCCAGCAGCATGTGGGAAGGTGGCTTTTATCCCGGTGCAGGTGTCATTGACAGAGTCTTCAATGACAATCTACAGCCCTGCCTCTACCTCCTCGACCTAGCTGACAACCCACACAGAGCAGCCGCATCCACTCGTCCGTCCGATCTCATGGAGAGTTACGTCCAACCTCAGGGGCCAAATGATATTTTCCTAAGCAATCCGACCTTGGAAAATTTTGGCGCGTCTACAGATCCAAGATAATGGGCAAGACAATGGGTTTCTTCCCAATCGCATTAAAGAAGAAGCGTCTGAGCTCAATCCGAATCGTTTCCTGAAGGTCTGAGTCAGGTCCGTGGTCTCGAGCTGCAGCCTCATGGTTCGAGACCACCTTCTTCACTAGCTTCTTAGCATCTAAAATCAACTGCGCTTCTCGCTCCTGAGGTGCCAATCCCTTTGAAATAATTTCAGGCCCAGAGATAATTCTTCCGTTCTCCGCATTCCGAACCATCAAAGAGAAAACAACCCCTTTTTCCCCTAGCTGACGTCGTTCCTTTAGGATCAGCTTTGAAATGTCATTCCCTTCTCGCCCCTCAACCAAAACACGGGTCTCTTCCATGTGCTCGGCAATGACACAAGAATTTTCGTCGATTTCAAGAACGTCCCCGTTTACTGCTAGAACGACATTTTCGGGCTCGACGCCGCATTCTTTGGCCAAAGCAGAATGGTGAACTAAGTGTCGGTACTCGCCATGAACTGGAACAAAAAATCGAGGACGAACTCGAATCAACATCTCTTTGAGTTCAGGGCGGGTCGCATGTCCCGACACATGAATATCGTGAACGGCCTCGTACAGAACTTCTGCACCCTGTTTGAAAAGCTGATTGATCATACGACCGATCGCTTTCTCGTTGCCCGGAATGAATTTGGAACTCATCAAAACCACATCCCCTTGTTCAAGGGAAATGATGGGGTGCTCATTTTGTGCGATTCGAATCAGAGAGGAACGGTACTCGCCTTGACTTCCCGTAGAGAGAACAATCACATCCTTGCGAGAATACTTTTCTAAATCCCCTAATGGAATGAGATGAGAGGCCGCACCCTTTAAGAATCCTGCCTCCATGCTAAGCCGAACATTCTGTTCCATGCCACGGCCCGAAAGCGCTACTTTTTTTCCTAAACGCTGGGCCAGCTCAAAAACTTGCCCCATTCTTCCGACATTCGAGGCAAACATTGAGACAATCGTCAGGCCCTCGGCTGCCGCAAAAAGCTGTTCAAACTTTTGGTAGATTATTTTTTCGCTCATACTGTGCTCGTGACGCTCGACATTGGTCGAGTCCGAGAGCAGGAGCAAAACACCTTCATCGCCGGCCTTTGAAAAAAGGTCTAGATCGATTCCTTGACCATAAAAAGGGGTAGGGTCGATTTTG
>JACPOE010000010.1:51307-66689 GCA_016185105.1 Bdellovibrio sp. | reverse complement strand
CGAGTTGTAAAAGCGGAACGCGTCCCTGATCCTATAAGGTGAATGTACGCAAGGAAATTCGCCCAAACACTTTTGGGCGGTGTCATTGCTTGTGTCTTCTGTTTTCCTCTTGCGCACGCAGGGGGGCGCCTCATTGTGCAGCCTGAGCTCGGTTTTTTTTCCCTAAGTGGAGTGGATACGGAAACCACTGCGGACGCTGTGGTGAGCACGATTTACAACTGGGGATTGTCCTTCACGTGGCTTCAGGGAATGACCAACAAAGCGGAAGGCTTCATTAAGGTTGGGGCGCGGGCGTATGGTCTGAATTCGCCCGGCTCGGCCAAAGTATTGAATCCAAATCAGGATACAGTTGATTTTGCTGTTGGCGTTCGGCGCCCGATGGGCGGACGTCTTAATTTGAGTTTGTTTTTGTCGTTAAATCAATACGTCCTAATGAAATCCGCAAGCATTACTCAAATTCGTTTGGATAACGGGCGTTGGCCCGGTGCTGGTTTGGAAATGGAATACTTGTTGTTTCGGATTCGCTCGGTGCAATTGCTCTTGGCTCTAGGCGGTGGTGCCGCAATTCCGCTCGACAATTCAGGGTATGGTATTGATCTCGGCGCTTACGGTAGATCAATGCTAACTTTTTCTATTAAACGCTTTGGCTTTATGATCGGCCCCTATGCAAGGCTACAAACCGTCAGCTCTTCGATCATCACTCAGTATTATGCAGAAATTGGGGCAACCCTCTTGGTAGGAATTACCTTTGGCAAGCAAAAAGGACGGTATATGTTCTCGTTTTCACCGCGAAAATAAAACCACTAGGAGTGTCCGATTCTTAAGGCCTTTTCTGTCAACAAGAAAGGGGTCTATTTATCACGATGCATCTTAAGAATACGTAATTAAACCAATCGGTTACAAACAAAAATACAAGAGAAAAATAATCAGATATTCGGTATCCTTAGGGAATATTGCTGGTCTATCCGATTTGCTTAAGTGGGCCAGTTACTTGTGAGTTTCCACAAGGAATTTAGATTATGTGGCTGTCCTCTTGGATGAGTGCAAAAACAAGTTCTTGGTCAACGCAGGAGTTGCGCGGCAAACTCTTTGCGTCTGTCCTTTTGCGCTCTGAAAAAATTGCACGCTACAAATCAGTTTTGGGATTGGTGGGTATCTTAGCTTTTTCGACTGGCTGTGAAAGCCCTTTCATGCACGAAAACAAAGTTTCTGCAGGGTTCCATCCAGGAATTTCACTAGACATGAAGCAGACCTCAGTGAGGGCGAGCGGAACTACGGTAGTGGCGGGCTCGTCAATAGGAGTCCTCGTCACCCTAAAGGATCAGAACGGTAGCCCGTGGGTAGACAGCACCGCAAAAGTCAGCCTAGTTTTTTCAGGTGGTGGTAGCACTGGAACCTTTAGTGGTTTTAAAGACAATAAGGACGGCACGTATACAGCCGTCCTTTTAGGGGTTCGCGCTGGAACGCCATCAACTGTCTCAGCTGTCGTTAATGGGCAACCGGTAACGACCCAGCTCCCTCAAGTCACAGTGGTGCCAGGCCCAGAGTCGATTGCTGATTCCCAGCTCACTGTTTCTGCTTCCCGGGTGAGTGCCGGCGCTAGCGTGCGAGTGCTTTTTGTTGTGACCGATAAATATGGAAATCCTGTGGGCGAGTCAGCCAAAGGAAAGACGATCGCGCTATCCTACAGCGGTGGTACCAGTCAGGGGAATTTCGATTCCGTTGTTGATAATCAGGATGGCACGTATTCCTGTAATCTGACTGGAGCTGTGGCAGGTAGTCCTTCACGTGTTGCTGCGGCAATTGCTGGTCTCTCTCCAGGCTCTGTCGATGTACAAGTCGTCGCTGGATCGCCGGCAACTGCGAGTTCTTCTCTGACTGTGTCAGCTCCCCAAGTGGCCTCAGGAAATTCTGTCACTATTACTCTTGTGTCTAAAGACGCCTACGGAAATCCGGCTGGAAGTGGCCATAGCGTAGTCTTTTACCAATCCGGCGGTACGAGCACCGGTTCGATCTCTGCATCAGTTGATGGTGGCAATGGAACCTATACGGGGACATTTACTGGAGTAACGTCTGGTTCGCCCACGACCATTCACGCCAAGATTGATGGTGAAGATGTCGTGACAACTCTGCCTCAATGCGAAGTGATTGCCGGTGGGGCATCTGCAATTCGATCGGTAATTTCGTCGAGCGCTTCGATTGTCCCTTCAGGGAGTAGTGCAACGCTGTCTCTGACTCTTCGTGATCAAAATGGAAACCTTGTTAAACAGTCGGGTCTTTCTGTGGTGTTCTTTTATGCCGGTGGGACAAGTACAGGAACGATTGCTCCGACGAGTTATCAGGGAGATGGTGTGTATTCTGCGAATTTCACAGGGCAGCGTGCAGGTACCCCAATTATGATAGGCGCAACTCTTGGAGGTACTGTTGCTGGCGGAGGGGCGCAGCCAGTTTTGAGTGTCATTCCTGGACCTTTCTCTGCAATCAATTCTTTGATCGCGGTTTCCTCGCCTTCAGTGAGTGTGTTTGGCAGTGTTCAGCTTTCTTTGACCGCAAAAGATTCCTACGGAAATTTAATTGTGTCGGGAGGTCTCCCGGTTTCGTTCAACTACGGCGGTGGATCGAGCACAGGAAATATTGGCTCGGTAGTGGATACCGGAAGTGGCGTGTATTCAGCTTCCTTCACTGGAACTGGGGCAGGAACGCCAGTGGCGATTGGAGCCTCCATTGGAGGTTCTCCAATTCTTAGCGCGTCTCCTGCGTTAACGGTTGTTCCGGCTACAGTGTCTCTAGCTTTATCTACGGTCAGTGTTTCCAGCCCGTCGATCGTTTCGGGTGCGCAATCTAATTTGAGTTTAACGCTTCGGGATGCTGGCGGAAACGTGATCAAAGATAGCAATCAGTCCGTTGTGTTTACCCGTTCCGGAGGGACTAGCACGGGATCGATTTCAACTGCGACTTATGATTCGGCAACCGGAAAATACAATGCGGTTTTCACGGGCCTGTTGGCGGGCACTGCAACCCAGATTAGCGCGACAGTGGGAGGCGGTGCTCTTACATCGGCTGCTCCGTCCATTACAGTAACGCCAGGGGCCTATACCCTAGCCAACAGTACGATCTCTGTACCTTCATATACGGTTGTAGCAGGAGCATCTCTGCCTGTCACAGTCACCCTTAAAGATGCGCAGGGAAATGTTGTTCCGAATGGTTCAGTTGCAGTAGTTGTATCCAATCACGGTGGAACGAGCCAAGGCACTTTCGGAGCTGTGACTTATGCCGGAGCGGGGCTTTACACAACGAATTTTACAGGAACCGTTTCAGGCAGTGCTACAACTTTGGGAGCCACGCTAGATGGAGGAACCATCAGTGGCCCGAATATTACTGTGACTCCTGGAAACCTCTCGTTGGCACAATCAACCATTAGTGTTTCACCTACTTCGATTCAGTCAGGAGACCAGGCGACTCTTACCTTGATAGCAAAAGATTCTAACGGAAATCCTCTCAGCACAGGGGGGTTGGCCGTAGTATTCACTCAGTCGGTTGCGGCGATGGGACAAATAAGCGCCGTCACGGATGCCGGAAATGAAGCCTAACCTCGGGTTCGTCTACAACCGTTTCGATCACTCCCAAGGACGCAAATGGAAATACGATAATTATTAATAACTATACGATCATTTTTAGCTATTCCGGTGGCACGAGTCAGGGTGGTTGGGGTCCTGTTACTTATCTAAATGGTGTTTATAGCGCTCCATTTACGGGGACGATTGCAGGGACTCCTATTCAGTTGGGCGCTTCCATTAATGGCAGCCCTGTAACGAGTGTCGGGCCTGCAGTTACTGTTGTTCCGGGCACCTTCTCATTGGCTCAGTCCGCGATTAGTGTCTCATCAAGCGCCATTCAGTCTGGTGAACAGGCCACTGTGACCCTAGTTGCAAAGGATTCAAGCGGTAATCAATTGAGTGGGGGTGGGTTGAATATCGGCTTTACGCAGTCGATCGCTGGAATGGGGAGTTTCGGTGCAGTAAGCGATCATGGAAATGGTGTTTATTCAGCGTCGTTCACGGGGATCGTGGCGGGAGGTCCAGACCTACTGAGTGCCACAATTAATGGAGGCTCACTCACTTCATCGCCAGCGTCTATCTCGGTGAATCCTGGTGCGGTATCTTTATCTCAAACTCTGATTAGCGTCTCTTCAAGCTCCGTGACAGCCGGCTCCTTCATCACGGTCTCGGTAACTCCGAAGGATACAAATGGGAACCTAATCAATAACGCAGGATTAAACCTTGGCCTGAGTTACTCTGGAGGTACAAGCCAAGGCACATGGGGTCCTATTTCCTACTCTAATGGTGTTTATAGCGCTTCATTCACTGGAACAGCTTCAGGCACGCCAGTTACGTTAGGCGCAACCATCGGTGGTGCCGCGCTCACAAGTGCTGGGCCTTCGGTGACAGTGAATCCAGGTGCTCTTAGTTTAGCTAATTCTCTTGTGACCGTAAGCGCTAGCACTGTGGCGTCTGGGTCTTCGATTGTGGCTAAACTGGCGCCGAAAGATGCTCTTGGAAATTCTATACTCAGCAGTGGTTTGAGTGTGGTGTTTTCTATTTCAGGTGGAACTAGCACCGGAAGTTTCTCTGGGGTGACCTATAACAGTGCGAACGGAGAATATTCTTCAAACTTTACTGGGATTTTAGCTGGGACATCGGTCAATGTAAAAGCTGCGATCGGTGGATCGGAAGTGACTTCTTCATCGCCTTCTGTCACCGTCGTTCCGGGCGCGATGTCCCTGGCGGGTTCGACCTTAACTTCCTCAGGGTCATCGGTAGTGGCAGGATCGAGCGTCACACTAACACTCACAGTACGCGATGCGGCTGGGAATGCTTTGGGCTCAGTGGCGAGCGGTTTGGTTGTCACTTTTAATGCAACTGGTGGGACAAGTACGGGAAGTATTTCAGCAGTTCAAGAAACAAGCGGTGTGTACACGGCTCAGTTTACAGGCGTTCATGCGGGGACTGCACTTACTATCGGAGGTACGATTTCTGGCGGTGCAGTCAGTAGCGCGCTTCCTTCTATCGTTGTGGTACCGGGGGCGGTTTCATTGGCTCAGTCTCTTGTTTCTGTTTCTGCCGGCACTGTAAGCTCGGGATCTCAAATTACCGTGACTCTTACAGCTAAGGATGCTCAGGGTAACCTGATGACGAGTGGTGGCTTGAACGTTTCCTTTGCTCAGTCTGTTTCAGGGATGGGGCTGTTTGGTTCCGTCGTAGATGCAGGGAATGGAACCTATTCGGCTTCGTTTACGGGTGTTGTGGCAGGGGGACCTGACCTATTGAGCGGTCTTATAGGAGGAGCGGCTCTAACAAGTTCGCCGGCATCGGTGAATGTCATCCCAGGCGCAGTCTCTGTCTCTCAGTCGACTTTGGCTTCAGCAGCGTCAAGTGTGAACGTAGGACAAGGTACTGTTTTGACTGTTACAGTTAGGGATGCGAATGGGAATCTGCTCTCGCAAGGAGGAGCCTCGATTTCGTTTTCCATCCAAAGCGGTACCAGCACCGGAACCTTTTCTTCTGTGACCGATAATCACAATGGAACTTATACGGCTACTTTTACGGGCACTGGTGGTGGAACAGCCGCAGTGATTAAAGCCTCTGTCAATGGCTCGCTTTTGAATGGATCAGCAAGTGTAACAGTGAGCAATTCTGGAATGAATATTGAAGTTCCTATCGAGATGATAGACTCTCCTCTCGCGGGAAAATCTTCTACTTACTTATTTAATGTCAGCCGCACCAATTTGAATACTTCAGATTATGACGGTACAGTAAGTTATGCTTTTGAAGTAGTGGCCTCCAATGGAAGTAATAACCCCTATAACGTAACCCTGATCAGTGCTTCGGGTGCCGCCTTAAGAACACACACGATTCCTGCGAATACTCCCTCTGGACGCTACCGAAATTCTTTCACTCCGACGACCGGAGCGAGCACTTATCGAATTTCGATTGACGGTGCCAGCAACAACCAGTTGGTTGTGACAACCGCTAGAATAATTGTCTCTCAAGTGGGAGCCACTAAGACGAAGCTCTATATTCCTTTGCTTTCTAACAACTACATGAAGGTAAAACGTCGGGCAGCACAGTGGATCGATTATAACGGTGGGTCCAACTATGCTCAGGGTTTTGGGTCAGCGGGATACTCAATTTGGTATAAAGATGTCTCCAAGTATTCTTCGCTTGCGGCCACCAATCCATGGACTTTTGATGCTGTTCTTTGGAAGGACCACGGCTCGGAGGATAACGAGAAAGAAGATGATGATGATATTTCTGACTCCGCTACCAACACTTGCCGTGCCGCCCTCTTTAATGCAAGTACGAATGCCCAAGTGAATGCTAGTACCGTCAGCACACTGACAGGAACTCCTACTCTGTTATCCGCCTCCTTTGCCGACTCAACTGCCGGGTTTGCGGATCAAACAAATTACAAGGTGATGATCAGTGGACCGAACGGCGATGGTGGGCGATGCTACATCGGAAAAGCAGGTCTTTGGGTAGCGCTTGAGTCGCTCAGTCATGCGGAAGTCTTTTATAGAATCGCGAAGTCTCACTGGGGTACCGGCAATAGCAACGGAAATGATGGCTACAATGGCTACGGCTATTGGTACTGGTACTGGTATGGCGGATATTACATTGCTGAAACCTCAGGCACTGACAACTCTAGTAGGGCTCTTATTGATCTTTCTAAGTTCCCTTCGTCAGCGCAACCTTTTTACGAGGTGACCGGAATGGCAACCACCAACGCGAGCTTGAGTGCGGCTCCTTTCGATGTTGGAACAGCCGACGTTGGATACGTTAGTGCTCAAGCCGCCAGTTGTTCGGTCAGTGCCTCTAATATCGGAACATCGTGGAATCGCTATCGCACTGGGGCTTGCACCGGTATTGTGAGCGGCGATCGATACGTTAATGGCCTTACCTCTTCAAATGGTAACCTCTTTACCGCCAACTCATTTATAGTGATTGGTTTCTAGTTTCTAGCTAAATTGTTTAAATAAGTTTTCCAATCCAAACAGTAGATCGCGAAGGTTGCTAGCAGGGAGCCTTGCGACTAGCTTTGAGTCTGGCAACAACTGATATTGATGGGGATGGGCCGATACCAATGCGATTGCTCTGACAGGGTTGAGTTTACTCTTTGGTCCCGGCGAAAGTGAGACTTTCTCAGGTCCCACCGTGATAGCCTCGATATTAAATCTTTTGAGTAAGAGCTTGATTCTGAGAAGCCAAAACAGATTCTGGGCTTCTGAAGGTGGAGCCCCAAACCGATCCCGGACTTCTTCCTCTAGACGATCAATGTCAGAGTCTTGAGTGGCTGAAGAAAATCGTCGATACATCGAAAGTCTTTGATGAACATCAGGAATGTACTCTTCTGCCAAGAAGGCGGGAAACGGGATTTTGATTTCAGGCTCCTGGTTTCCCTCCTCAGAAGCGATTGGCTTGCCTTCCAGTTCCCGGACCGCTTGCTCTAGAAGCTCAATATAGAGATCAAATCCAACAGCAGCAATACTTCCGGACTGCTGTGGACCTAGCAAGTCCCCGCCTCCCCGGATTTCTAAATCGTGTGAAGCAATGTTAAATCCGCTTCCAAGTTCAACAAACTTTTGAATGACCTCGAGACGCTTTCGCGCGTCTTCGCTCAAAACACTTTCCTGAGGCACAAAAAGATAAGCATAGGCACGAACCTGACCGCGACCCACCCTGCCGCGAATCTGATAAAGCTGTGCAAGACCCAGGTTATCGGCCCTTTGAATTAAAATTGTATTTGCCAGCGGCAGATCGAGTCCAGATTCAATAATCGTAGTACAAACTAGAACGTTTGCTCTCTTCTGATAGAACTGATCCATTGCCTCTTCGAGTTCTTTTTCAGGCATCTGTCCGTGGGCAACTAAGACCTTTGCGTGGGGCACAAGCTCTTGAACTCTACGAGCGGTTTCGTGAATCGTTTGGACACGGTTCGAAAGGAAAAAAACCTGACCTCCGCGGGCAAGTTCCTTTTCAATCGCGGTTTTCACAATGGACTCATCGTATTTTGAAACAAAGGTTTTTACCGGCAGACGATCAATCGGAGGCGTGTTGATTAGGCTAATATCTCTGAGGCCAGAGAGAGCCATGTGCAGAGTTCTTGGAATGGGTGTTGCCGTGAGTGTTAAAAAATGGGTGTTGAGTTTTAGAGTTTTTAACTTTTCTTTGTGTCCTACCCCGAAGCGATGTTCCTCATCCACAATGACCAAGCCCAGGTCTGCGAAGCGGACATCCTTGGAAATCAATCGATGGGTGCCAATGACTATATCGGTTTTTCCGGCTGCCAGGTTTTCAAGGATTTGAGTCTGTTCTTTCTTTGTTTTAAATCGGGAGAGGGATTCAATGATTACTGGATAATTTCCTAAGCGGCCTTTGAATGTGAGTTCATGTTGGTGAGCTAGAACTGTAGTGGGAACAAGTACTGCAACCTGTTTGCCATCGTTAACTGCTTTGAAAGCAGCACGAATAGCAACCTCTGTCTTTCCATAGCCTACGTCTCCACAAACCAGTCGATCCATGACTCTTCCTGATTCTAGGTCTGAAACCACCGATTCAATTGCGGAGAGTTGATCAGGAGTTTCCTCGTAGGGAAATTGAGCTTCAAATTCCCGGAAGAGGGTGTCACGTGCAGAAAATTTCATACCATTTTGAAGTTTTCTTTTTGCGTAGAGCTGCAACAAATCAAAGGCGAGCGTTTTGACCGAATTTTTTACACGTTCTTTTGTTTTTAGAAACTGTTGGGTTCCGAGCTGGTCAAGGTCTGCTTTTTCGCCGCTGCCCACGTATTTCTGAATGACATTCAAACGGTAGACTGGAAGGTAGAGCTTGTCTCGTTTTGCGTACTCAAGAATTAAGAAGTCACTGGGAGCTCCAGAGAGACTTAGTCTGGAAAGCCCTAGGTACCGACCGACCCCGTGGTCCCTGTGAACGACAAAATCGCCCACCGACAAGTCGGCAAGGGCCTGGAGTCCAGCCCAGGTATTTCCAGAGGAGCCTTGGGTTCTTTTACTAGAGCTTCTAGGTCGCTTACTCGGTTGGCCCCCGATTATTTCATGTTCATTTAAAATGACCCACCCTGCCGACGGCCAAATGAGTCCAGAGGATACCGATCCTACTCCTAGAGTAATTTGACCGGGCTTTGCGGGATGAGAAAGAGCAGGAGAAAAGCCGCGTTCATCGAGCAAATACTTGAGCCTTTCTAACTGACCCTGTGTGGGAGCTAATGCAAGAATCCGGAACCCCTGCTTGAGCCAGAGATGAAATTCGGATTCGACCTCGTTTAGACTTTTTCTGGCCTGCTGAGGGATGTTCAAAGGTTGAAGCTGGAGGCTGCGGCTTTGTTGGTCGACAGAGGGTGCCGCGAAAGTCTCAGAAGTGCTTAACATGACCCGGTTCAAGTAAACTTGGGTGAAAGCTTTGATTTTTTTTTCTAGGACATCCTGCCAGAGAAAAAGGGCTTCTGGGTCTGGTACGATTGGATCGGTAGTGCTTCGTTCTTTGGAAAGTCGGGCCTGTTCTTCAAAAAACACTTTCCATTCCTGGTGGATGCTTAACTCGTCATACAAAAAAAGGATTGGGGGGAAAGGTAAGAAATCAAAAAAGGTTGAGACTTTAGCGTACGCAAAGGGTGCCCAGGCCTCTGAGTGATCCAAATAGACTGGAGATAGGTTAGGGTTCAAGGATTCCAGCACGGGGTCTCGGGTGGTTCTTGGAATATCGCGGTCGTCAGAGAACGCCTTAATTTTTTCACGTAGCCTGGGAATGGTGTCTTTCGTCATCAAAACTTCCCGAGCGGGGGGAATTGTAATTTTAGAAAGAGAGGCCTTAGGCTCAGACAATGCGCGTTGCGAGTCTGGGTCAAATTCCCGGATGCGTTCGATCTGATCTCCAAACAACTCCACTCGAATTGGAAACCGAGTCTGAGGAGGGAAGAGGTCGATGATGTCTCCGCGCGCAGCGAAGCTTCCCCGGTCCTCGACGGTCTCAACCTTTTCGTAACCCATGCTTTCTAGTCGAGTGAGGAGGGCCTCTCGTGATGAAACCGATTCACCGATCGCCAGAACGAGAGAAATCTCGTCAAAGCGCTGTGGGCTGAGGGTTGCTTGAGATAGAGCAGCAGGGGTTGCTACCCAGACCGGAAACGCAAAGTCTTTTGCAGAGTCCTTAGCTAGAAAACGAGCGGCGTGGAGCGCCGTGACTCTCGAAAACCGGGTGCGCATGGATAAGGAGACCGAACTGTAGGGCGATTGCTCCCAAGAGGGCAAATGAAAGACTCTAACGCAGGGGGCCTCCTCCGGGGCAATACACGGCAGGAGAGTCTCAAGATCCGAAATAAACTCTAACGCCGAATCTTCGTTTGGGACAACGATGACAAAGGCAGACGTAACATCTTTTTGAGTCGTCCTGAGGGCCTTAACGTGGGCCGTAATCTCCATTGCGAGCAATAAAGAGTAGGCCGCAGGAGTTCCTCCTGCGAAGTGGACTCTAGAGCCGGAAGTGACGGATCGAAGAAATGGGGAAAATTCGCTGAAAAAGACGCTCATCTTAGGTACTCAGCTTGACACAGATTTTCAACTTCAGTAACCTTTTTGCAACCTTCGTAGAGAGTAAACAGAGCGTAAATCATGTCCAGTAGCTGGGATTCATATTACATAGTCTTTTTATCTGCCGTCTTGTCGCTGGGAATTCCCAGTGTTCTCGCCTTGTTGTCCTCTGCGGTTTTTCAGAAAAAACGGTCCGCCCATCTTCGCCAAACCCCTGATTTACCTGCTCCAAATCAAACTGTTTTGGGTCAAAAGATTAATGTGAGATTTTTTCTTGCGGCCAATGCAGCTCTCATTCTTTTCGGTTTAGCTTTGGAGTTGGTGCCGTGTGCGACCACGCTGCAGGCTGGAAATCATGAAGGGCTCTTGCGTGGGTTGTTAGCCATTGTTTCAGTTGCAGGTTTTTCGGTATTAGGATTGTTATATTCCGTCAGAAAAGGTGACATGAGTTGGGTAGATTCTTTTCAGTCAATGGAGAATCGCTCCACCCCTAAGGATAAGGAAAAAGGCTTTTAAAAATGGCAGGATCTTTTTATCTATCGACAATCGGGCGAGCGATGAAATGGGCACAGTCTCGTTCCCTTTGGTACATTTCCACAGGAACAGGGTGTTGCGCCGATGAAGTCCTAAATGCCATGGGCAACCGCTACGATTTAGAACGTTTTGGTTCTGTTCAGCAGGTTGATCCCTGCCAGGCGGATTTGCTCATTGTCTGTGGCATGGTCTCTCACAAAGCCGCTCCTCATTTGAAACGTCTTTATGACTCGATGCTGGATCCAAAATATGTCATCGCAATTGGTGCTTGTGCCAATTGCGGTGGGCCGTTTTCACCGCAGTTCAGCTATTCAGTAGTTGCCGGAGTGGACCTGGTTGTTCCGGTTGATGTGTATGTGCCAGGCTGCCCCCCGAGGCCTGAAGCAATTATGAACGGGCTTATCGCTCTACAGGAAAAAATCAGTGGACAAGAATCAGATCGTTTTGAAACTCAATAGCATCTGTTCGGGGACTGTTCTCGAGGCGGGTGAGTTTGGCCGTTCAGGAGTGGTGTCGGTTTGGATTGAATCGAAGACAGTTCTGCAGATTGCCGAATGTCTAAAAAACGATCTGGAGTTCCAGTTGGATTGGTTGGAAAACCTTTCGGTTGTGGAACTGGAAGAAGTTGTCGTGGTTACCTATTTTCTTCGTTCAACCACCACGCCCGAGACCTTGGTCCTGAGAATTTCGGCTCTACCAGGATCGAAAAGCGAAAAGATTGTTTTTCCCTCGGTAAGCTCGATTTGGCCGATGGCGATCCCTTTCGAAAACGAAGCGGAGCAGCTTTTTGGTGTAACCTTTATCGGCAAAGAGAGCTGTGAGTTAAACAACAAGTTTCTTCTCCCAGACCTGTCCCATGGTTTTCCCTTGAGAAAGTCATTCGATTTTTCCAGCACTGGTTCGGCGCCGATTCAGAATGGGGGCCATTCATGATCGGAAGTGGTTTAAATTCCCAAACTTTTTTTAAAACTGATCTCACCACCTGGGAAATTGGTCCGTACCACAGCTCTTTGCCTGGCCCGATGCGGCTTAAGCTTAAGCTTGACGGTGAAATTGTTGTGAAGTGTGAAGTCGAAACAGGGTTTCTTCACCGGGGGCTTGAAAAGGCCAGCGAATTGCATGGGTGGCCATCTCTGGTTGTATATGCCGATCATTTGGATCCCGAAGTGGCCGTATTTGGTGAGTTAGTAACCTGTTTGGCGGTGGAAGAAATTTCTGGGATTACAGCTC
The DNA here is from genome assembly GCA_016185105.1 of Bdellovibrio sp. GTDB lineage: Bacteria > Bdellovibrionota > UBA1018 > UBA1018 > UBA1018 > JACPOE01. The sequence continues at coordinate 54,322 of JACPOE010000010.1, read as the reverse complement.
CTCCTCGTGCCCAAGTGATTCGTCTGCTACTTGCAGAGCTAGCGAGAATCTCTGGACATCTTGCCTTCATGGTAAGAATGGCCAAAGCCGTTGGGTCCGAAACTGTGACCCATTACGTTCTTCGCGATCGTGAGAAAATCTTAGACTTATTTGAGCTGGTTACAGGAGCCCGATTCTCTCTAAACTTCTTACGTTTTGGAGGGGTTCGCTCCGATGTGACGGATGGATTCATCGAGAGAGTGCTTGAGGTCTGCGAGCTGATTCGGGTGAGGATGAAAGAGTATAATGATATTTTCACCTTCAACTATAGTTTTCTCCAACGGTCTTCGGGCGTAGCCCCGATTAGTAAGGACTGCGTTCGTTTCTGTGGAATGAGCGGACCGAATGCTCGCGCTGCTGGAGTCGCCTTCGATGTTCGAAAGGACGCTCCTTATTTGGGGTACTCCAATCTAGATTTTATTGCACCCTTAGGCCGAGGAGAGGGTGGCGTCTTGGGAGACGTTCATGATCGGTTCTTAATTCGATTGCGCGAAATCAATGAAAGCATGGAAATTCTTAAACAGGTGGTTGAAAGAATACCGGATGGGCCCTTTCTTCATGCTCCCGTTGGAAATGACTATAAAGTGCCGGCTGGGGAGGCTTATGTTCGCATTGAAAGCTCCAGAGGTTTGCTGGGATGTCATGTGGTGTCCGACGGCAAGTTGAAACCTGGTCGGGTGCAATACCGAGTGCCGAGTTTGGCAAACTTAATGGCGGTTCCTTTAATTACTCCTGGCGTACGAGTAGAGGATTTACCTGTGGTGTTAGCGTCTCTGGATTTGGGAATTGCGGAGGCCGATCGATGATGACTGCATCGAATTCATGGATGGTGTCCTGGTGGGAAGGGTTTGGCCTTTCTTCAGATGTTCCACAATGGGTTTTTGCGCTGCTAGCATTACTTTTCACCTATTGTTTTGTTGTGGTTCCCGCGGGGGCTGCGCTGTCCTTTTTAGATAGGAAGTTTTCAGCGGACCTGCAGGCAAGAGTAGGGCCGAATCAAGCAGGCCCTGCGGGACTTTTTCAGCCAATCGCAGACCTATTGAAGCTTCTACAAAAAGGATCCCTCACAAAAAGGCCTCAAAAGGCGAGTGAGAATATCTGGCTCAGTGTTCATTCGATGGCTTTGTATTCTACATTAGCGGTTATGCCTCTCGGATCAGCGGCTCTTCTAGTAGATACCGAGATGAGCGCGTTTTTACCGTTTTGGTCGGCACTGGTATTGGCGCTAGGAACAATGCTCCTCGGATTAGGTCAAAACTCAGTTCCGGGTTGGTTTGGTGGTATTCGAATTGCTGCCCAAACTTTAGCGGGGTCTTTTCCAGCGCTAATCGCTTTGATTTGTGTGGGAGTGCATGCCGGCAGTTTTCGGTGGAGCGCGCTAGCAGGAGCACAGGGGTTTTCTCCCTGGAGCTGGGCGTTGTTTTCCAATCCCTTCTTAACCATAGCGTTTCTGGTTTTCATCATGAGTGGAATGATTGTGATGGCAAGTGCTCCTTTTGACGGAGGGCTCGCCCTTACGGATATTCATGGAGGTGTTGCGTCTCACCTTTATGGAAGAAGGCTGGGATATTATCGGTTCGGACGATTTTACGTTTTTTTTCTATGGTCTGTCATTACGGTGGTTTTATTTTTGGGAGGGTGGGCACTTCCAGGGCGCTTAGTCAGTCTTCTAAGAGAAGGAGAGGCTGTCAGGGTACTGAGCTTTTTAGAGCTCAGCTGGCTTATGGCGAAAACCTTCCTTCTGATGCTGTTCATGATTTGGGTGGCACGGGTCAACCCCAGGAGCCGAGTAGATCAGATTACAGATTTTGCATGGAAAGTTCTTAGCCCGTTCTCGCTTTTTGCTCTGGTGGGCACGAGTCTTTGGGTCGGTTGGGGAATTGGTTGGGGGGCTCCATGGTGAGAGAGTCCGTTTTTCGTGGAATAGGGATCTACATTCGAAATGTTTTCTTGGGCGTCTGGTCCATTGCAGGATCTTGTTTTACTGCTGTACCGTATCTTTTCAGATTGGGAGAGCTCAGAAAAGAGGTCACAGAAGGCTATCCCGACCCCGTGTCTTCGAAAACTGCCGACGACCTGCCCCCAAGAAGCCGGGGGCTTCTTTTTAATGACATCGACCGATGTTCGGGTTGTCGCGACTGTGAAAAGATATGCCCAGCGCAGTGTATTAAGATTGATTGCGAACCCGGGTCTGAAGCATCGAAGGTTTGGGTTTCAGTATTTGATATCGATTTTTCCAAATGCGTCTTCTGTGGTCTGTGCACAGAGGTTTGTTTGCCTTCCTCTTTAGTGCACACTCGACAATACGAAGGTGCCGCCTATTCTCTAAAAGATCTTGTCGCTAGCTTTGGGAGGGGTCAGCTGACGCCGGAGCAGAGAGCAAAGTGGGCAGCGATGAGGAAATTGAGTGAAGACGGCGAGGGTGTCTCCCTATGAGTGAACTTGGAACTGGATTTAGTTGGGCATTCGCAGGTCTGACGCTAGGGGCTGCTATTCTTGCGACCTTTGCCTCGAATATCAAAAGAGCTATTTTGGCGCTTTGGGTTGTAGGTCTAGGCGTTGGCGCGGTTTATTTAACGGTGGGCGCAGAGTTTTTGGCAATCATTCAATGTATTGTTTCAACTCTAGTGACGATTTCATTAATCTTTTTTTCAGTGATGTTTGGGGAATATCAGGTTGAGCCGGCATCGAAGGTAAAGTTTTTTTCACCCGCAAATGTGATGCGAACAGTTCTAGCTCTTTTTTTGGGGGCAGGGTTTGCGGCGGTCATTGGCCTAGGAGTGCGCGGGCTACCGCTCGAAAATTTAACGCAATCGGTTAGCGGAAGTGATCTTGCAGCGCTAGGGCGGGCTTTGACCCAAGATAATCTCCTCTCCCTGGAGGTTTTGGCCTTAATCCTTTTTCTGGTTCTCGTGGGCGGGGGAGTTATCGCCCGCTTGGAAAGGAGCGAGCCAAACGTATGATGTTCGTAGCAGG
>JACPOE010000010.1:0-51301 GCA_016185105.1 Bdellovibrio sp. | reverse complement strand
AGCAGGATTGATTGGCGGAATGGGGTTGGTCTGTATGGTTTCCCGAAAAACCCTTCTTGGGCTTTTGATTGGAGTACAACTGCTGGTTTTAGGGTCCACAATGATCTTCGTGATGGCGGGAATCCAATCAGGCCTTCGGATTCAGGGACATATCTTAGGTCTATTTATTACTTTGGCAGGGATCGCTCAGCTTGTTGTAGGGTACTCGTTAGCGATTAGAATGTTTTTTCTTAAGAGAAAAATTTCAATGGATGAACTTCAGGCACTGAAACAATGATTACACTGAACTCCCCTACCCTTCTTTTTTGGTTCTCATTCATTTATTTAATGATCGGGGTTTTGATCTTTGCTTTTGGAAATCGCCTTCCAGCTAGGGGGGTATGGCTTCTGTGGGTTGGGGTACTCTTAGCTTTGCTTGGGGTTGGTTTGGAGTCCGGGCTGTTCTTACGAGAAGAGTTTCATAGTAAGGTTTGGTCCTCAGGATGGATTCTCCCTAAGACGGACGCCAATGCCCTCACGGTCGGTGTTTTTCAGGACCTTTTTGGCTTAGTCCTGTTTTTGATTGCTGCACTGGTTGCAGCGGGACTCCTCCTAAATACTTCCGTCTTCAAACATGCTCATTCAGAGCGTTCTCTAGGAGCACTGGCGATTTCGATGGCTGGCATGGGTGTGGTTAGTTTGGCCTTAACCCCCTGGCTTCTCTTTGTTGGTTTAGCTCTGACGGTGGTTGGGGGCGGTTTGTCCTTTGCTGCTTTTTGGGAAAATGACGCTGAGGCGAAAGTCACTGCACGGTTCTTTTGGGAAAACTCATTTGGTCTTCTGCTTACTTTTTTTGGTGCTTGTGTTTTGGTGACCGGGCAACTCAATCTTTTTTTGAACGAGACATCAGTTTGGAAAGAAGAGAGTTCGTTTACGGGTGCCTTGGGACTAGCGCTGGTTTTTGCTGGGTTTTTTTTGCAAGCGCATCTGTTTCCTGTTCTGGGCTGGGTGGTTGCAGAGTCTAAACAGAGTCCAACCCAGCGGATTTTGTTGAATCAACTTTTTCCGTCGTGGGCGCTCTTTGTTTTGCTAATTCGTTTGGAACATCAATTCCGCGCATTAGGGCTTTTCCCCGGGTTGGGCTGGCTTGCTGCCTGTGCCGCGCTATTAGCCTTTTTATCTGGGTTGTTTCAAAGAAACTGGCGCATTGCTCTTGGACTCTGGACAGTTGGAGGCTTATCGCTTGCCCTCACTATCTTAGCTTTTACTGGGCGTACGCCGGCGTTTGCTTTTCTGCTGGGAATGAGCCTCAGTGCGCTTGCCCAGGGGAATTTAGGGAGTGCCTTAGAGGAAAAACCCACAACCTCTAATGCTGTAGCAAGGACGCGAGCTTTTTGGTTAAAGGGGCTTTCTTTCACTGCTGCGGCTAGTGGCACGGGTTTTATCGGTTTTTTAACCCTCTCAGGGAGCTTGCCCTGGGTTGCAAAAGCCATTGATTCACCCGTTCAGGTGACCTTTTTCTTATTCTTGCTGTTTTTCTTTGGTCTTTTGGGTTGGTGTATTGCTTGGCGCATTTCTAAACTTACTTCTGCATCGAATTCTTCTTGGATGGTGATTTTGTCATCCGTTCTTTGGCTTATCCTTTCATTAGCAGTGCTCTGGACAGGGACCTGCACAGGGGGAGCTGTCTTTGGTTCGATTGATCGGGTTCTCCCATCCCTATTGGAAGGAGTCTTTGGCGCTCCAGGTATGGACTTCAAGGATTCGCCTGAGAGTTGGTCAGCCTCGAGTTTCTACTGGGGGGTCCTGCTTATTTCTTTACTCACCGCTTATTGGACTTCTGGAAGGAAAGAAGACAAGTGGACCAGGATCGCGCAGGTTTTTCCTCGGGTTTCAAGTTTCGTCGCCCAAGGCTTTCAGATGGACCTCTTTTATAAAAAATTTGTTCAAACTTTAGCTTGGGTGGGTAGGTCAGCATCCAGAGTGATTGATGGAAGGATCTGGTCAGAGTGGGTTCCCGCTGGGATTACCTATTTTCTTGAAAGGGTCTCGTCTCTATTTAGAGGCGTAGATGCGGCGATTTCAGATGGAATCGGAACTTCGGTGCGTAAGGTCATTGAAGTTCCTGGTAAAGCCTTACAGTTGGTTCAAACAGGAGATTTACGACTTTATCTTTTTTTCGTGATTTCTTCCGGGTTTGCATTGCTGGCTCATTATATAAAATTATAGCTGTTCTATAAACAGGGTGCGAGATGGGTGCTGCAAAATTTGGAATCGAACTCAAAAATAATTTAAGACAGAGGGTCCTTTGAATAACCATTTGATCAGTTTGACCGTTTTATTCCCGCTAATTGGTGCGATTTCTCAAGCTTTCGTGCCCGTTCCGAGAAGTCGTTGGATCGCATTGATAGCGAGTCTTGCTGCAAGCGCATGTGCTGTAATTTTAGTAGCCTCAATGCAGACTCAAACTGCCGAGATGCAGGCGATCGAAAGCTTCCCGTGGGTGGGAGCCTACGCGATTAGTTATGAAATGGCAGTCGATGGCTTAAATGCGCTTCTAGTGCTTTTGATCGCGATTCTCTTTCCTGTTCTTATTTCTGCCGAGTGGAATCAGCAGGTGGGGGTAAGAGGGCTTCATAGTCTTCTTCTGGTTTTGCAGACTGCACTCAGTGGCGCTGTTTGCGCTCAGGACTTGTTCTTACAGCTCTTTTTTTGGGGCTTAAGTGCGTTACCTTTCTATTTTCTCGTTGGAATCTGGGGTGGAGAAGGCCGAGAAAAAGCGGCCTTTCGTTCCACGGTCGCCGCGACGGTGGGGAACGCACTCATTTTTATTGCTCTCATTATTGTTTATTACTCAATCGATCCGCATGGGTTTTCAATTCGTGAATTGTCAGGTGGAAAATTTGCGGGCCAACACTTTCACTTTTTAGGCTATGACTTTCAGGTTTCATGGGTCGCTTTTACTTTAATCAGTTTCGGGCTGGCTCTCAGGGCTCCCGTTTGGCCGCTTCACGGCTGGTTTATCGAAATGGCAACCGAAGGTCCGTCGACTGTTTTTGTGGCGCTCGCGGCCGCGACAGTACCCGTGGCCACCTATATTTTTCTGAGGATTTGTTACTGTTTATTTCCTGATGTCTTGGGCACGGCCTCGCGCATTGTTTTGGCGGTTGGGGCGGTCAACTTGATCATGGGTGGCGTGTGCGCGCTGTCTCAGCGAAACCTTCGTTCTCTTCTGGCCTACGTTTGTTTGAGTGAGGTTGGTATTGTAATGATGGGGATTGGTTCGTTGAATGCAACTGGGGTTGTGGGCTCAGTGTTTCAGCAGCTTATTTTAGGCTTGGCACTTGCCGGTTTTGGGCTTTTTTCAGGTATTATCTCTGACCGCACCGGGCGATCGGATTTTCTAAATGCCCAAGGACAAAGAACTCTCGGAGGGATTGCGGTTCGTGCTCCTGCGGTTTCAGTCGTCGCAGGCGTTGTGATTGTTTCCCTTTTGGGTTTTCCTGGTTTTGGCGGGTTTGTAGGGCACTCCTTGGTTGTGATTGGAAGTTTCTCGGTTCATCCCTTTACCCTTTTCATGTCAGGGGGCGCTTTGCTTTTAGCCTCATACTATCTCTTTAATATGTATAGGAACGTTTTTTTGGGAAGCCCTGGATCTGCTGTGCAAGGGTTTCAAGATCTTACCTTAAGAGAACGGTTTTATATGGCCCCTGTTGTCTGTGGGCTTCTTTTTTTCGGGTTGTATCCAAAACCACTGATCGAACTCATCCGACCGACTGTCTTGACGCTCCTTTCAACCGTTAGGTGAAAAATGAAAGAATTTCTACTGATCACACCCGAAATTTTCTTAGCGCTCACTCTGGCTTTTGTTATTGCCGGTGAGATCACCTACTACGGAGAACAAGTCAGGCTGATCACGGCGACGGCGCTACTTGGATTAGGGGGCGCTTTTATTCAAACCCTGATTTCCTATGAACATGGCGCTGCCCAAATTTTTGGTGGAGCTCTTTCGATAGACGGGTTTTCACTTTTTTTTAAGCTCTTTTTTATCGTCCTGGCATCGTTTGCCATCGCTACCGTCTCGCATTCTAAAGAAATCGCAGAGGCAAGACGTTCCGAGTACTGTGCTCTGATTCTAGCCTCGACTCTAGCAATGTGCTTGATTGCTTCTGTAGCCGATCTTGCTCTCGCTTTTCTATCCCTTCTGCTTTTGAATGTGATTAGTCATTTTTTGGCTGCCTATGGAAAAAAATCAATTCTGTCCACTGAGGCCGCAGTAAAATCGATGGCCTTTGGGGCAGTTGCAGCAGCGTTATTTCTCTATGCGGCCGCAATTTTGTTTGCCACTACCCATTCCTTAAATATTTACGAAATCCACAAAGTTCTTTTGACTAAGCCGTTGGATCCTCAAGTGTTGCTGGTTGTTTTCGTGCTTCTCCTTGTTTCTCTCTCCTATCAAATTGGCGCATTCCCTGCGTACATGGTGGTGCCCGATGTTTTAGAGGGCGCACCGACTCCTGTTTCTGCGTTCCTATCTCTTGGGCCAAGGGCTGCTGGCTTTGCGTTTATGACTCGGGTCTTGGTTGCTGTATTCACTCAACCTGCTTCTTCTGCCGGACATTGGGAAATACTTGGACAATTTGATTGGACCAAGATGCTTTCTGTCGTTGCAGGGCTTTCGATGGGGATTGGCTCATTACTCGCATTTCGGCAGAATCGTGCAAAACGGTTGGTGAGCTACCTTGTTGTGGCCGAATCAGGTTTTCTTTTGATTGGCCTGCTAGTTCTAGATGAAGTCGGAATTGCAGCGCTTCTGTATTCGTTAGTGATTCAGCTTTTTTCGCTGGTTGGAATCTTCTATGTTCTGTCCTTCTTGATCGACCAGCTTCAAGCGGATCAATTGGATCGGCTTCGGGGAGCGATGCGGGGTGCTGTACCTGAGTGCATTTGTTTGGTGATTTTTCTTTTTTGTCTAGTCGGCAGTCCACCGACTCCTGGGTTTATTGCAAAATTTAGTTTGATCGGAGCAGCTATTCGCCATGAAAGATCCTTTCTAGCGATAGCTGGGGTGTTTTCAATGGTGGTCTCCTCTGCTGCCGTGGCCCGTTTGGTTTATAGGCTGATTGGAGATTTTGGGGATCTCAAAGAATTTGCGGTTTTGGGGAGTAGGCGGTCGCCTGCAAGAAAAGTTTTGTTAGCGACACTTCTTGTTCCAATGGTCTTGGCCGGAGTGTTTGCAGAGTTTCTATTTAATTGGGCGGGGCAATCCTTAGGCTTTATTTTCTGGTAGCACCTGCGTCGGCACCGGGCTATAAAAAGTATCATGTCTTATATCCCGGTACTTATATTAATGATGGTGGGTCTGACGGTCGGTGGAGCAATTCTGTTGCTGACCACTCTTCTTGGGTCCGGAATTCAAAACAAGAAAAAAAACATGCCCTTTGAGTGCGGGGTTCCCGGCTATGGGTCAGCCAGGCATCGCTTCTCGGTTCGATTTTATCTGGTAGCGATCCTTTTTCTTCTTTTTGATGTTGAAGCCATCTTTTTCTATCCCTGGGCAGTAGTTTATAAAAAATATCTCACAATAAACGCTTTCATCTTGATTGAGATGGGTTTCTTTGCCTTGATTCTTTTAGTTGGTTATTTTTATGTTCTGGGCAAAGGCGCTTTAGAGTGGGAATAAATTTTATGGAAATAAAAAATCATGAGTAAAGACGGTTCCGTAGGTTTTCTTACAACGAGACTGGATACGATCGTTAATTGGGGTCGTAAGAATGCGATTTGGCCTCTTCCGTTTGGAACTAGTTGCTGTGGGATTGAGATGATGGCCACACTTTGTTCTGATTACGATATGTCGAGGTTTGGCGCTGAGGTTGTCCGTTTTTCTCCCCGTCAGAGCGACCTTTTGATTGTGGCAGGCATTATCAACCTCAAGATGGCTCCAGTGCTTAAGACGGTCTATGACCAGATGAGTGATCCGAAATTCGTGATGTCTTTTGGGGCATGTGCGTCTTCTGGTGGAATTTTCAATGTTTACAGTGTTCTTCAAGGGATCGACACAATGATTCCGGTAGACGTCTATGTGCCGGGTTGCCCCCCTGCTCCTGAGGGTGTACTTCATGCGCTTTTGAGATTGCAAGACATGGTAGCCAAGGGAGAGACCCATTCTCAAAGAGCATTAGCTGCGAAGCGAAACTCGGGAAAAGTTTTGCGAACGACAAGTCTGTAGGGACTGAAAGAGAAAAAAATGGACGTACGAAAGCCTATTGCAACGAATGGTGGTTATTGGTTGCCTAAATTTGGCGACCTTTGGAAAACCCAGATTGAGGCCTTGAAAGCACAATTCGGAAAGGCAATTGAGGAGGTCAGAATGCCTCCCGATTACCCAACAGATGTTCCGATTGTTTATGTTCGCAAGGACGAGATTGTACCTGTCCTAAATTATCTCAAAACAGACTCAAAAATGGATTATGGGTTCTTGGCGGATTTGACTGCCACGGACGAACAGAAAGAGCCACGATTCGAAGTGGTCTACAACCTTTTTTCTCATTCTTCGCTTTGCCGAATTCGGGTGAAAGTTCGAGTAGCCGATGGAGATGAAGTCCCAACAGCGATTTCAGTTTGGGAAGGAGCGAACTGGGCGGAGAGGGAAGTTTATGACATGTTTGGGGTTAAATTCAGAGGACACCCGGACCTTCGAAGAATTTTAATGGATATTCGTTGGGTGGGACATCCTTTGCGCAAAGACTACCCTCTAAAAGGTTACCAGGTGTTTGCTGATGCAGAACCTGTTGATCCGACTCTGCTGGATTAGGAAGAAATATGCAAAACTCAACGACTGACAAGCTGAACAAAGGTCTGCCTGAGAGTTACTCGATTGAGCACGATCCGGACGATCTATGGGGCGACTCAAGAATTATTGTCAATATCGGACCTACTCATCCTGCGATGCACGGCGCTCTTCGAATGGTCGCAAAGCTCAATGGTGAGACCATAGAAAAATCTTATTGTGAGTACGGTTATACTCACCGAGCTAAAGAAAAATTGGGGGAAAATCGGACTTACCACAACTTTATCGTTTATACGGACCGCCTGAATTACTGTTCGGCTCTTATTAATAACGTTGTTTATTCGATGTCCGTGGAGCGGTTGCTCGGAGTCGAGGTTCCCGAGCGTTGCGTTTGGATTCGAATGATCTGCTGTGAACTTGCTCGAGTGATTGATCATCTCATCTGTATTGGGATCAATGCGGTTGATTTGGGTGCCTTTTCTTTTTTCCTCTATGGGTTTCATCAGCGAGAAGAAGCTTATACTTTGATTGAAAAGCTTTCTGGAGCACGACTAACCACCTCCTACACGAGAATCGGCGGCCTAGCGGGGGATGCGCCCGAAGGGTTTGAGAGTGAGTTAAAGGCCTGGGTCGCAAAGACCCGAAAAGTGATCGACGAAATGGATTCTCTTTTGACGGGCAACAAGATCTGGAAAAAAAGGACCGTCGGCGTCGGTGTCTTTAATAAAGAGCAGTGCTTGAAATTTAGCCACAGTGGCCCAAATGCAAGGGCTGCAGGTATTGACTTGGATTTGAGACGTGACCAGCCTTGCATGTTCTATAAAGATGTTGAATTTGATGTGCCTGTTTCGCAAAACGGAGATGTTTTCGATCGATATTTAATTCGGATTGCGGAAATTCGGCAGTCCCTAAATATCTTGAGTCAGATTGCAGATAAAATAAAAAAAGGTCCGATCTGGTCTGAAGACAAGCGAGTTCGAATTCCAGACAAAGATGTTGTTTACAACACAATGGAAGGCCTGATTCATCACTTCAAGTTTTTTATGACAGGGTTTTCTGTTCCGGAAGGCGAAGCCTACACACAGTTTGAAGCTGCCAACGGAGAACTCGGGTTCTACATTGTCAGCAAAGGGTCTCCGCGTTCTCATCGAATGAGAATTCGAGGCCCCTCCTTTTGGCATTACCAGAGCCTGTCTACGATGGTTCAAGGTGAGAAAATAGCGGACATGGTCGCCGCGTTAGGTAGCATCAATATCATTGCTGGCGAGTTAGACCGGTAAAAGAGAGTTTTTGATATGGCAAAGATTCTATCAAAGAAATTTTATAGTGAGATGGCGAAGTTGGAGCCACGATATCCTTCGAAGGTGGCACTTCTTCTTCCTGCTCTTCATGCGGCCCAAGATGAAATGACTTGGTTGCCGCCTGAAGTTTTGCAGGAAATCGCCGATTATATCGGGATCCATCCTGCCCAGGTGCGAGAGGTTGCCTCCTTTTACACCATGTACAACTTGAATCCGGTTGGAAAGTACCACCTCAAAATTTGCACTAACGTGGCTTGTTGTTTGAGGGGTGCCGATGAGCTGGTCGAGCATTGTGAGAAAAAGCTCGGCATCAAGTGTGGCGAAACTACTAAAGACCAGAAATTCACCTTAATGGAAGAAGAGTGTCTTGGTGCTTGCGGTACCGCCCCAGCGATGATGTTGAACAATGACTATCATGAAAACCTGAGTGCGGGAAAATTGGACCAGCTTTTGGATGGGTTGGAGTAGAGAATGCAAAACCAAAATGAGACGCTGTTTATTCAACACTTCAATGAAAAAGCCCGTCCCCTTGATTACTATTTGAAACAAATGTCAGGGTACTCGGCTGCTAAAAAAGCGCTGGGTATGTCGGTCGACGACATTATTTCCGAAGTGAAAAAGTCGAATCTGCGGGGCCGCGGTGGGGCTGGGTTTCCCACTGGTGTAAAATGGGGCTTTATCCCAAAGCAATCCGCAAAACCAAAATACTTAGTTTGCAACGCCGACGAGTCCGAGCCTGGAACCTTCAAGGACCGCGATATCATGCGGTATACCCCTCATTTATTGATTGAGGGTATGGTGATTGGTGCCTATGCGATTGGTGCACATGTCGGCTATATCTACATTCGGGGAGAATACACCCGAGAGGCAAAGCTTCTTCAACAGGCAATTGATGAGGCCTACGAGAACGGTTATCTTGGAAAAAATATTCTCGGAAGTGGCTTTAACTTTGATTTGACGGTTCATCGGGGCGCTGGTGCTTATATCTGTGGTGAAGAGACAGGGCTCTTGAATTCCTTAGAAGGGAAGCGGGGAGAACCCCGTGTGAAGCCTCCCTTCCCTGCCCAAGCCGGTGCGTTTGGTGGGCCAACCATCGTGAACAATGTGGAGACCTTGGCTGCCATCCCTTTCATTGTTAATAAAGGGGGCGATTGGTTTGCCAAGTTGGGCAAGCTCGAGAAGTCAGGTGGTACCCGTCTCTTTGGTGTCTCTGGCCATGTTAAAAAGCCAGGTCTATACGAGTTGCCAGCGGGTGGAGTTACATTGAGACAGCTGATTTACGATCACTGTCACGGAATTTTAGACGATAGAAAGCTTAAGGCCGTGATTCCGGGTGGATCTTCGGCTCCTGTTCTGACAGCGGATGAGATCGATGTGGTTGTAGATATCGAACCGATGATGAAAATTGGGACCATGTTGGGATCTGCTGGCGTGATGGTAGTCCATGAAGGTACCTGCGTTGTGCGGCTTCTGAAAAGGATTACCAAGTTTTATGCTCACGAATCCTGTGGGCAGTGTACGCCTTGTCGAGAAGGATGTCGGTGGATGGAGGACATTTTACACCGGATCGAAGATGGTCATGGAAGAGAACAAGATCTGAATCTGCTTCTCGAAGTGGCAGATAATATCAATGGCAAGACTCTGTGTGCGTTAGGGGATGCTGCGGCTGGCCCAGTGACTAGTTTTGTAAAAAAATTTAGAGCTGATTTTGAAGCTCATATCCGAGGTGGGAAATGCCCAAATGCATAATTGATGGTCGGGAGGTTGAATTTACCCCCGGCAAAAATATTATTGAGGTGGCCAAAGAAGTCGGGATTTCAATCCCTTTCTTTTGTTATCACCCAGGCTTATCTGTCGTGGCTCAATGCCGAATGTGTGCTGTAGAAATTGAGAAAATGCCGAAATTGCAGACAGCTTGTTCCACCGTACCTACCGAAGGAATGGTTATCAAGACTAAGTCTGATCGGGTTTTACAGGCTCAAAAAGCGACCATGGAGTTTCTCCTTATTAATCACCCATTGGACTGTCCGATCTGCGACAAGGCTGGAGAGTGCGATCTCCAGGATAATTCCTTTGGTTTTGGGGACGCCTACTCCCGCTACACGGAGGAACGACGCACCTATATGGACCTAGATATGGGTCCTGTGATCAAAAAAAATATGAACCGTTGCATTCATTGTACACGGTGTATTCGTTTCGGAGATGAGATCGCTGGGATCCGAGAAATGGTGGCGGTTCAGCGAGGAAATAATACCGAGATCACGACTTCAGACGGTCGAGCGCTTGAAACTGACTATGCTGGGAACTACGCAGATATCTGTCCTACCGGTTCACTTACGCTTCATGACTTCCGATTCAAAAAGAGAGTCTGGTTCTTAACCAAGACTGCAACAGTTTGTGAAGGATGCTCAAGGGGATGTAATATTGATCTCCATCACGACGCTGGGGTCATACAACGGTGCACACCCAGAGAAAATCTAGCGATTAACAAATACTGGATTTGCGATGAAGGGAGATTCAATTTTCATTATGTAAATGATGAAAGTCGGATCACGGATCCCGTCCTGGTAGAAGCTGGTCATTTGAACTCAGTTGAATGGGCCTCGGGCTTGGATCAAGCCCGTAAATTGATGGCAGGGAAGAAAGCCCTTGTACTTCTAGGGTCTGATCTGACCCAAGAGGAAGGGAAGCTCTTGAAGGAGTTTTTCCCTAAGCACTTGCCTAACGCCCAGGTTTTTCATTTTGGAACCCCTGGGGTGTCTGACTCTAAGTCGGACGCAGATGCAGACAAGATTCTGAAAAGGAAAAGCAAAACAGCCAATCTCCATGGAATGGAGAGCCTGGGTTTCAAACCTTTTGAAAAGGCACCTGCTGGTTGCGAGGTTGCTCTGGTGATTCGAGGAGGCAGGGCCGTGGTTCCTGCTTTGAACGGGTTGCGTGCAATTGGAATCGGTGTGTTTCAAAAAGAGCATGCCAAGGATTTTTCGGTCATTCTTCCGGGCGCTTCCTTTGCTGAAAAGGATGGGACGGTCGTGAATTTTGCTGGCCATGAACAGAAAGTGGCCCGTGCGATTACCCCTCCAGGGCAGAGCAAGCTCCTTCCTGAGGTACTAATGATGTGGATAAACCAAAAAGCCGTGGGAGCCGCTTGATATGGACACCTTTGATTGGATAACTACGGCCGCAAAGAGTGCTTTTTTGGTTATTATTCTGCTCCAAGTCGTGCCGATTATGGCGTGGGTGGAGCGCAGAGGTTCTGCTCTGATGCAAAACCGCCTCGGCCCCAATCGAATCGGTCCATTAGGACTTTTTCAGTCAATTGCCGATGCAATTAAATTTATCTTTAAGGAAGATCCGATTCCAGGACATGTTGAGCCATTCTACTACATGTTGGCTCCACTTGTTTCTGTAGTGCCCGCTTTCATGACATTCGGTGTAATCCCCTTTGCAAGCTCGATTAATTTGGATGGTCGTGTTTTGCATTTTCAGGTGGCAGATCTGAATGTGGGGCTGCTCTATGTGTTTTCTGTCGCGTCTCTGGGTGTTTACGGAATTATCATGGCCGGATGGTCATCAAATAATAAGTATACAATCTTGGGGAGTCTCAGAAGCTCGTCTCAAATGATTAGCTACGAGCTTTCAATGGGTCTCTCAGTGATTGGTATTATCCTGGTCTTTTCGACGCTAAAGCTTGGAGACATTGCAACTCAACAGGGCCAGCTCATGACCCACCTCGGTCCATGGCTTTTGCCAGAGTGGCTTCAGATTCCAAAATGGGGTGTTTTTATTCAACCCCTTGGGTTCTTGGTTTTTCTAGTGGCGGCGTTTGCTGAGACGAATCGACTTCCCTTCGATCTACCTGAAGGCGAATCGGAAATCGTTGCTGGTTATCACCTCGAGTATGGATCAATGAAGTTTGCCATGTTTATGATGGCAGAATACCTGAACATGTTTACAGCCTCGGGTTTGATTACTACCCTCTACTTTGGTGGATGGCAGTTATTGCCAGGTTTTGGGCCTCTTTTGGGTCTTCTTCAAAGTCAATTTGGTCTCGCTGGAATGTCGGCTGAATGGGCAAGGGTCGGTTTTGAAGTTCTGTCCTTTTTCCTTAAGGTCGGATTTTTCATGTGGTTCTTCGTCTGGGTGCGATGGACCTTGCCGCGCTTCCGCTATGACCAGCTTATGGATTTAGGTTGGAAGGTGATGTTCCCACTCGCTATGGTGAATATCTTGCTGACCGGAACTTTTGCTTACTATGGGTGGATCTAATCTATGTTGGTGAAAAAAAAGAAAAACCCCCTTCAGGAGATTTACCTAATCGAGATTCTCAAGGGGCTTTTCATTACGATTAAGAACATGCTTTTTGCTCCGAAAGTCACAATTCAGTATCCGGAGCAGAGGCGTAACTATTCAGAACGATTCCGGGGAATGCATTACATTAAGGCCACAAATGGTGTGGAAAATTGTACTGCGTGTATGCTCTGTCCCACGGTTTGTCCCGCTGAGTGCATCCACATTGAGGCAGGCGAAAGAGCCGATAAGGAAAAGTATCCGGTGAAGTTTGAGATCGACGTTCTACGCTGTTGCTTTTGTGGGATGTGTGAAGAGGCCTGTCCTAAGGATGCAATCAAGTTAAGTACGATTTATGAGATGAGCACGACCCATAGAGAAGTCTATGACAAAGCGTTTCTGGTCGAGCAGAGAGGAAGTAAGTAGACATGGATATCTCTCCATTCTTCTTTTATTTATTTGCTGGGCTAGCGATCGCTTGCTCTACCATGGTGATCTTGAAAAAAAATCCTGTTACGAGCGCCTTTAGTCTTGTCTTGGTGTTTTTTGCTTTTGCTGGAATCTATGCCCTTTTGGATGCGCACTTGATCGCAGCGCTTCAGGTATTTGTCTATACCGGGGCGATCATGGTCTTGTTTGTTTTTGTGATTATGCTTTTAAATGCAGACGTCCCCTCTTTTGATTTGGGAAGATCTCACTTTTTGATGAGAGTCTCTGCTGGCTTCTCGGCTCTCGTATTGCTTGGGATTTTTGTGTGGGCTTTCAAGGAAAGCAGTTTTCATTCTATAGGCGGCGAATTTACTCTTGAGAAAATCGAGGCAGCTGGCGGAAACACGCAAGTGATTTCCGAGCTGATGTTTTCAGAATATATACTTCCCTTCGAGCTGACTTCGATCCTCTTGCTGGCAGCAATCGTGGGAGCAGTTGCCATCGCCAAGCGTAAGCTTGTGGGCGGGAGGGTTTAGAGAATGCACCAGATTGAACCTTGGGTAGTCTTATCGTTTTGTTCGATTATCTTTTTCATCGGATTTACCGGTGTTTTGATTCGACGAAACATTCTCGTCATCTTGATGAGTATTGAGCTCATGCTCAACGCAGTCAACTTGACCTTTGTTACTTTTTCCAAACAGCTCAACCATCTGGGTGGGCAGATGTCGGTGTTTTTTATCATTACCGTGGCAGCAGCTGAATCTGCGGTTGGCTTGGGCTTGGTAATTGCCATGTTTCGAACGCTTCGAAGTGTGGATACCGACGAAATTCAGATTTTGAGGGAGTAGAAAATGCTATTTTGGATCCCACTTTTTCCCTTGATTGGATTCCTGATTAACGGCATCTGGTACGCTTTTGGTCAGGCACCAGCTGGACGAAAGAAAGCAGGTGCTGGCTTGCCGGGGGCGATCGCCACCGGGGCTATTTTTGCTTCTTTTGTAGTCTCGCTCATGATCTTTATTCAGCTCTTGGGACAGGATCCAGAGCACCGTGCGGTTGAGCAGATTCTCTTCAACTGGATGAGCGTCGGGAAATTTCATGTCGATGTCGCTTTTCGCATCGATGCATTGAATACCCTATTTACTCTCGTGATTACCGGAGTGGGAACCCTGATTCATCTCTACTCAATTGGGTACATGGGGCATGACGAGACTCCGGGCAAATTTTTTGCCTATTTAAACCTGTTTTGCTTTGCCATGTTGATGCTGGTGATGGGGTCTTCTTTACCCGTCCTGTTTTTAGGGTGGGAGGGCGTGGGACTCTGTAGCTATCTGCTCATCGGTTATTGGTACACCGATATTGAAAAAGCCAAGGCGGGAAAAAAGGCTTTTGTCGTAAATCGAATCGGGGACTTTGGTTTTCTTTTAGGGATGTTCCTGATTTATTCCACTTTTGGAACTCTTGATTTTGAGAGCTTGAGACACCTTTTTGGACATGCTGGAAGTTTGCCTGAAGGTGTTAGTCCTCAGGTGATCACTGCCATTAGCCTTTTCCTTTTCGTTGGCTGCATGGGGAAATCGGCTCAGATTCCGCTCTATGTCTGGTTACCAGATGCGATGGCGGGTCCTACACCGGTGTCTGCTTTGATTCACGCTGCGACAATGGTGACTTCAGGGATTTATTTGGTCTCCAGGTTGAACTTTTTTTACACTGGTTCCCCTACTGCCATGAGTGTCGTGGCTGCAGTAGGCGCTTTTACCGCCTTTTTTGCTGCAACAATTGCGATTACTCAACGAGATATTAAAAAGGTTTTGGCGTACTCAACTGTTTCTCAGCTGGGATATATGTTTTTAGGCTGTGGAGTGGGGGCTTTTTCTGCAGGGGTTTTTCACGTGATTACCCACGCCTTCTTCAAAGCGCTTCTATTCTTGGGAGCGGGTAGCGTCATTCATGGGATGCATGAAGAACAAGATATTTGGAAAATGGGGGGGCTGAAATCAAAGATGCCCCGCACTTATTGGACCTTCGCAGTCGGCACGGCAGCGATCTGCGGTGTCCCTCTTTTATCGGGGTTCTTTTCGAAAGATGAAATCCTCTGGAAAGCTTTTAGTTCTCCGTCTGGATCTCCGTGGCTCTGGTTTTTAGCGGCCATTACGGCGGTCATGACTGCTTTCTATATGACTCGTCTTTTTTCTCTCACTTTTTTGGGAGCTCCTCGCTTTGAAGTGGCTGAACACGCTGGTCATTCCCACGATCATCCCGGACATGATCACGGGCACGACCACGGACATGGACATGGACACGGAGCCAAGAAGGTAAAAGGGATTGCTGTTCATGAGTCGCCTCTTTTAATGACCCTTCCTCTTATGATTCTTGCTGTTCTCAGCATCGTAGGTGGGTACGTGGGCTGGCCCCATGCTAGTTGGATTGAACACTGGCTGGAGCCTGTAGTTGGCGGCGGACACGAAGCTGCTTCTGGTGTCTCAGAATCATTAGAGTGGATCTTGATGGGGGTCAGTGTACTTGGGGCCCTTATCGGAATTCTGACCAGCTTTCGAGTTTACCGGAATTTGAGTTTAGTTGAGGCCATGACTCGCAACGTTCAGTGGCTTCATAAGATCTTGGAAAATAAGTGGTACATTGACGAAATTTATGAAGCCGTCTTCGTTCGTCCCATTCAGGTTTTTTCTCAGCTTTTGTGGAAAGGCTTTGACGTCGCTGTAATCGATCGCATCGTGGTCGGTTTTGGCAGAGTGTCTCAGTGGACCGGGGAAACAGTTCGAGTGATACAGACAGGATCTCTTCAAGTCTATGCACTCATGCTTCTAGCAGGTTTAATCGGAACAGCGGGGTTTTTGATCTATGGCTGGCATTGATACTCATTTTTTATCCTGGATTGTCTTTTTACCTTTGCTGTTTGCGTTTGCGGGGCTTCTTATTCCTGCAAAGGGAACGGCAGGTCAAACTGCAATGCGTCTCTGGACCCTTTTAGGGTCTTTGATCACTTTTGGCGTTTCAGTCTCCCTCTATATTAATTATCGCCCAGAGGGGGCTGATTTTCAGTTTACTGAAACTGTCCCGTGGATTTCGACCCTCGGGGCATCCTACGCACTAGGTGTGGATGGCATCAGCCTTTGGCTAATTCTGCTCACGACCTTCTTAATGCCTTTGGCAATTCTTGGTTCTTTCAGTGCCATCGAGAATAGAGTTAAGGAATACTACTTTCTTCTCTTAGCGCTCGAAACGGCAATGCTGGGGGCCTTTGTTTCATTGGATATTTTTCTCTTCTACGTTTTTTGGGAAGCCATGCTGATTCCTATGTACCTCTTAATTGGCATTTGGGGCGGCAAGGAACGTATTTACGCCGCGATGAAATTCTTCCTCTATACTTTGGTCGGCTCACTTTTGATGTTGGTTGCGATCTTTTACTTGGCACATCAACACAAACTCCAAATGGGCGCCTATTCAACAAACATTCTAGATCTTTACAAGCTTCAACTCGAGGGCGGGACCTTCTGGTCCGCTCAAAGCATCTTGTTTTTGGCATTTGCTTTGGCCTTTGCGATCAAAGTCCCTTTGTTCCCATTACACACCTGGTTGCCTGATGCTCACGTTCAGGCTCCCACCGCTGGGAGCGTGATTCTGGCTGCCGTACTTTTGAAAATGGGCGGGTACGGGTTCATGAGAATAGGATTTCCTATTTTTCCTGAAAGCGTCGCCTATTTTCAACTCACCTTCATGATTCTCGGCACTATTGCTATTGTCTACGGAGCTTGGGTGGCGATGGTGCAACCGGATATCAAGAAATTGGTTGCCTACTCTTCAGTCAGTCACATGGGATATGTGATCATTGGGCTTTTTTCTTTGAACGAAATTGGCGTTACAGGGTCCTACTACCAAATGTTGAATCACGGTATCTCAACAGGGGCGCTGTTCCTTTTAGTCGGGGTGATCTATGAACGTCGTCACACTCGCGATATTTCCGCTTTTGGTGGGATTTCAAAGGTTATGCCCATGTTTGCGATCGTCTTCATGATTATCACCCTGTCTTCAGTAGCATTACCCGGAACTAACGGGTTTGTAGGAGAGTTTTTGATTCTTCTAGGAGCATGGAAGGTTAACCCAGGTTTGACAGCGGTGGCTACGACCGGAGTAATTTTTGGAGCAGTCTATATGCTCTGGATGTTTCAGAGGGTTATGTTTGGTCCGGTTACAAATCCAGAAAACCAGAAGCTAAAGGATCTCTCACTCAGGGAGTGGACGGTATTGGCTCCTCTGGTGGCGGCAGTATTTGTCATGGGTATTTATCCAAACTTGTTTTTTGAAAAGTTGGAACCCTCGATTCAGAGATTTATTATGAAGAGTACAACAAATAGGACGGCGCCGCCCCAGTCCTTGTTTTCGGATAATAGTAAATAGATCCTGTTAGGAAGGAAGTCGAAACATGGAACCTCTCAAAACCATACGGCCCGAATTGCTCACAATGAGTGAGGAGCAGATCCGAGTTCTCATGCCCTACTTCGTGGTATTCGGAGGGGCTATTGTTGCGATGCTGGGTAGCGTTTTAAAAAAGCTGAGTCCGAAGTGGCCAGTTTTTATTATAACGCTTGCAACACTCTTTGCCGGTGTTTGGGTTTCAATCGGCTTGATTCCTGAAGGACCCGTAACCCTATTCAATGGAATGATGGCGGCGGATTCCTTTTCTAATTTCTTCAACACCGTGTTTCTTTTAGCTGCAGCACTGAGTGTGATGGTCTCCTTCCGGTACCTCGACCGCGAAGGGCTTCAACTTCCTGAGTATAATGTTTTGATTTTGTTTTCAGTGCTGGGCATGATGCTCTTGGCTTCAGCGTTGGATTTTATCGTGTTGTTTATCGCGCTAGAGCTTATGTCATTGGCGGTCTACGTGCTGGTAGGTTTTAGACGGGCTGATCGAAGAAGTAACGAAGCTGCGATGAAGTATTTTATTTTGGGCTCGGCCGCTTCCGCGGTTTTGCTCTATGGAACCGCACTGCTCTATGGTTGTACAGGAACAACAGCGATTAAGGGCGTAGTTCACTTGGCTCAAGCAGAACCTGCGGCGGTTACCCCGGTCTTTGTGCTGGGTGTGGCCATGGTTGTTTTTGGGTTTCTCTTTAAAGTTGCAGCGGCGCCCTTTCATATGTGGATGCCGGATGTTTATGAAGGAGCTCCCGTTCCTGTGACGGGATTTATGACAACAGGACTCAAGGCTGCGGCATTTGCGGCTTTCTTTCGTGTTTTTATCAATCTGGGTCTAGCTCAAGGTGCCACCGAAGTGGTTCAACGTCATTTTCATGACATCTTCTGGGTCTGTGCAGTTCTGACGATGGTGATTGGAAATTTTGTAGCCCTAACCCAAACTAACCTAAAGAGAATGTTGGCTTATTCCTCGATAGCTCACACTGGATATCTTCTAGTTGGATTTGTTACCGGGACTCGAAGTGAACTTGGTTTTGCAGCTGGTACTATGTACGTGGTCGCCTACGCCATTATGAATCTGGGTGCCTTTGCCGTGCTCACTCTTCTCTCGGGAAAAGACGATTCAGGCTTGAATCTCCATGATCTTTCAGGACTTTCCAGGCGCCACCCTATACTCGCTTTTGCGTTGTCGGTATTTCTTCTTTCGATGGCAGGAATTCCCCCGACGGCAGGATTTGCCGCTAAGTACCTTCTTTTTTCCTCTGCGGTTCAGGCGGGAGAAATTAGCCTAGTAGTAATTGCAGTGCTCTGTAGCGCTGTTTCCGTGTATTATTATCTAAGAGTACTTGTTTATATGTATATGCATGAACCCATTGGAAGCCCGCAGACATTGCGAGTTTCAATTTGGGCTGGTGTGGCGGTAGCAGCGATGGTTGTGTTGACTCTACAAGTAGGATTGATTCCTGAGAGAATGGTCAACATTGCTAAAAAAGCTGTAATTGGAATGTAATTTTGGATTTGCCTCCACGGAGGGACGGCAAGCATGGGCTCTGAAGGACAGAGTCAAAATCACCATTATAAGATCAAACTTGTCTCTGGACGGGTTCTTGGGCCTATCGATTTAGATAGGGTCAAGCTTCTCATTCTCAAAAATCAAGTTACCGGAGCCGAAACTGCCCGTAGACACCCAGATGGCGAGTGGCTCGGAATAAACCAGATTCCAGAAATCGCGGAACTTTTGGTAGCCAAAATTACAGGGGCGCTCAAGAAAGAAGATGTTCCAGCGAGCGTAAATCCATTTGGTGCGACGACGCTCTTGGAAGGAGACTTACTCCCCGGAGCTGCTCCCCTGGATTTAGGTGTCCTTGGGACGATTCCTCTAGCCTTAGAAGAGGAACTGCCGCCAGCTCCTCCAGCACCCCCTCCTCCCGATCCCTCGCCAACGCAGCAGGAAGACGTTGGTGAAAAAACTCAAATGGGAACTTCTCTCACCGCCACTTCGACGCAGGAAGAAGATCGGACCCGGGTTGCTTCAGAGGAGGACCTCAAAGGTGAAGCCCAGCAGGCCGAACAAGAACCTGCCGTCGACCTGGCGGGTGAGCCCGTACGAAACCTAAGCCATGAAAGCACTGTTATTTTTCAAAGGTCAACCGAGAGCGTGAAGCTTCCCGGTAAACGGAAAAAAAGCGTTAAAGATTATGCAAAGGAAATTGCAGTAGGAGTGGCACTGGCGGGTCTCGCCTATGTCTTCTTAGTTCAGACGGAACCACCGTCTTCAGCAGTTGTTCGCAGGGAGGCAATTCGCCCGAAGCTTCCTACTTTTGAGCAGGGGCGTGCCGATCCTTCAGAGAGTATGCGTCTCTACGGTGAGGGGGTGAAACTCTATCTTCAGGATACAGTAGAGGGTTATGAGAATGCGGCAGAGAAATTTAGAAAAGCTGCTAGCCGCGATAATACGAACGTTAAAGCCCTTGCAATGCTCGCGTCGAGTTACATCAACCTGATTGATTCTTCCAATAAAGATGAGAACTATTTTGTAGTTTTATCTAAACTCATCGATTTGTCTCGAGCTAAACAATTGGATTTGCCCGAGACTGTTATCGCTGATGTGGAATTTTACTTGGTAGTAAACAAAGCAGATGCTGCCTTGAGTCGATTAGAGGAGTATACCCTAGTCCATCAACCTTTCGGCATCGAACTCTTTTATTATTTAGCGCTGGCAAAATATGCAAAAGACGATGCTGTAGCTGCCGCCCAAGCAATTAACAATTTCCCAGAGAGTAAAGCATTTAGTGCAAAGGTTTTCTTTCTTCGAGGGCTGATCGCAGAAAAACTAAACGACTTTGAATCAGCCATGCTCGAATATCAAAAAGCACTGAAATTTAACGCAAGACATGCGAAATCCAGACTTAGAGTTGCAACCTTGCTCTCTAGAAAAGGCCAGCTCAAAGAGGCTGCAAATCACATCGATTTTCTAATTACAAATTCAGGTCTTTTGGCTCCCAGGGATCTGGGACTGGCCTATTACCTCCATGCGCAGCTCTCGGAGCTTTACCAGAAATGGGACATTGCTCTTGGCGATATCGAACGTGCTTCCAAATTAGATCCAGACAATCACGATTATCTCTTAGAAATGTACACATTGCAGGCTAGGTCGGGCGGTTCGTTAGAAACCGCTCAAAAACAGGCACGGATGTACTACTTTCTTGGAGAAGGTGAGCGGCTAATTGGACAAGGTCGCTACCAAGAAGCCCTATCTCCGCTATTGCAGGCGAGACAAGCTAATGACTCGTCTCCCCTTCCTTTGTTGAAAATTGGGGACATGTTTGCAGAACTATATGATGTTGAGAATGCGAAAAAGAACTACAAAATGGCGGCAGAGCGCGCACCCAACAATATTTTGGTTTGGTCAAAGTATATTCGGACTCTAATTCAAAGCTATGAGTGGGAAGAAGCCACCAAGGCTATGGATCGATTCCGAAAACTGCCGGTAGCACAAAGCTCTATCGATAAAGCTGCGGCTGACCTCTATCAAAAGCAGGGGAAGTATGCCGAGGCACAGACTTTCTACCGTAAAGCGATGGCACGTGAAAGTATTGATTCCGATGTCTATTCCGCTTATGCAAAAAGTCTGATGGCTACTAAGAACTTCAAAGACGCGCCTTTCTTTTTTGCTTTGTCTTTGCGTTTTGACCCACTGAATATTTCAACCTTGATCGACATTGCCAAGTGTGTGGCCGAGACAGAATCGATTGATCGGGCGATTTCGTCATTACAAGATCAACTCTCTCGTCGTGCCAATGCCCGTGCTGAGTTTTTGGCAGCCATTGCCGAACTCTATATGCAAAAAGGTGCTTGGGGTGAGGCTCAGAACTATGTCGATCAGGCGATCAAGGCCAATCCAGTTTACGCTTATTCGTGGAAGCTTCAGGCACAAATTTACATGAACTCCGAAAATACGGATAAAACCGCGCTTACAAAAGCATTGAGTGCTTATAAATCCTATTCTGAGAGGAACCCTTCGGATCCAATCGGCTATTTAGAACGGTATAAGATCTTCGTCAAAAAAGCTGAATTTGAAAATGGCAAAGATGAACTCAACCGGATTTATGAAATTTATCCAAAATATCCTAACCTGCACTACTACATGGGTGCTTTGTATTCCGTGCAGGGGAACCACAAGGTTGCAGCGGAGGAACACAAAAAAGAGCTTCAAAACAACCCTGACAGTCCACAGACGCTCTTGGCTTACGGAAAGGAACTCTTGGAACTAGAGCGCCCCCAAGAGGCCTTAGCTCAGTTCACTAAAGTGATGCAGATCAATCCGGCCTCTGCCGAGGCGAAACAGAATGCGGGTTGGGCAAACTACTATTTAAGAAATTTTCAGGCAGCCCTTAGCCTCATTCGTTCAGCGATTGCCATCGACAAGGGAAATCCGATTCTATTTAGACGCCTGGGGACGGTTTACCGAGACATGGGTGATGCCCAAAGCGCGTGTGTGGCTTTTCGAAACTATCTGGCTATGGAGCCGGACGCCCCAGATAAAGGTGACTTTCAAAACTGCCTCTAGCAGGTGTTTTGCGGGAGTAGTCACGCCATTCAGGTTGTGTTAGGTTTGGCACATGCTTGATTCACGTTATTTTCAGGAAGACATCCAAAAACTTGAAGACGCTTTGAAACGGAGAGGTTCCTCGGCTGACCTCATTCAGCAAGTTGGCCACTTGGCAGCCAATCGTAAGAAGCTGATTCGGGAAGCTGAAACTCTCAAGTCTCAGCGAAACACGGTTTCGCAGGAAATCGCCCAGCTCAAATCAAAAGCAAAAACTGATCCCCAAGCAGCTGCCGAGGCCGACAAGAAGGTCCTGGCCATGCGAGGTGTGGGCGAGCAAATTAAAGGCCTGGATGAGGCTCTGAAAGAATGTGAAGCACAAATAGCTGAAATTACCCTCCGAATTCCGAATATTCCCCATGAGTCTGTGCCCACGGGAACTGATGCAAATGGCAATATCGAGATCCGTAAATGGGGAAAAATAAACCAGTTTGATTTTCAGCCGAAGGAACATGTCGAGCTAGGTGAAAAGCTAGGAGTTCTCGATTTCGAAAGAGCTGGAAAAATTTCTGGCGCTCGGTTTGCGTTGTATTTCGGGGCCGGTGCTTCTCTCGAGCGGGCACTGATTCAGTTCATGTTGGATTTGCATACTCGCCAGCACGGTTATGAAGAAGCCATTCCTCCTTTTATGGTCAACCGAGCTTCGATGACTGGAACAGGTCAGCTTCCGAAATTTGAAGAAGATTTGTTTAAAACTTCGGTCGCAGATCGGGAGCTTTTCCTGATTCCTACCAGCGAAGTTCCTTTAACCAATATTTGTCGAGACGAGATCCTCGATCCTGGGACTTTGCCCATCTACTATACAGCTTATTCACCCTGTTTTCGGAGTGAGGCAGGTTCTTACGGAAAAGATACCCGTGGGTTGATTCGTCAGCACCAGTTTCAAAAAGTGGAGATGGTGAAAATCGTCGCACCTGAGACCTCGTATGATGAGCTGGAAAAAATGACTTTGAATGCTGAAAAAGTTTTGCAGCTTTTGGGACTTCCCTACAGGGTAATGTGCCTTTGCACTGGAGATATGGGTTTTGGTGCGGCAAAGACTTATGACTTGGAAGTTTGGTTGCCTGGACAAAACGCATATCGGGAAATTTCCAGCTGTTCGAATTTTGAAGATTTTCAAGCCCGACGTGCTCAGATTCGGTTTCGCCCGGAACCTCAGGCCAAACCCAGGTTAGCTCATACCTTAAATGGATCAGGTCTAGCGGTTGGCCGAACATTTGTAGCGATACTTGAAAATTACCAAAATGCTGAGGGTTTTGTAAAAATCCCGGAAGTCTTGCACAAGTATTTAGATGGGGCGCCAGGCTTTGTTTGGGAAGGTAAAGAGCTGTGGATGAGAGGCAAGTCCAAGCAGAAGTGATTCTTTTGAATTAGGGCAGTGCCGAGCCGGTATAAGCCTTCAGCTGGGAGGCAGTGTGATCTCAAGCTTGAGAACCCAACGAAAAATTCAATGGAATAGCCATGCGGAATGTGATCCATAATTGCTTTTTTGCAAGGGGGGAAAAATGGCTTTTTCTAAGTCTGAATTGGATCACCTTTTTACCGAAGCGCATACTCATCATGGTTGGCAGGACCGAGCTTTGGATGAAAAAATACTACGCCAACTCTACGATCTGATCAAATGGGCACCTACTTGTGTCAACGGGGCCCCTATGCGGCTCCTGTTCTTGCAATCGGCCGAAGCCAAAGAAAAGCTGGTGCCGTGCTTGTTGCCAAAGAATGTTGAGAAAACGCGCGCCGCCCCAGTTTGTGCAATCATTGCCTTCGATACGATCTGGTATGAAAAGTTGGATTTTCTTTCTCCTCACTTTGACTACAAGACAGCTTACAAGTCGAACTCGGCGTTAAGCGAAGCTACAGCGTTTCGCAATAGCGCGATTCAGGGGGGCTATTTGATCCTTGCTGCACGCGCTTTGGGCCTAGATGTTGGCCCGATGTCGGGATTTAATGCCGCTAAGGTAGACGAGATATTTTTCCAAGGAACAACCTGGAAAGCTAATTTTCTTTGTAACATCGGGTTTGGCGATCACTCTAAAATCTATCCTCGAGCACCCCGGCTTAACTTTGAGGATGTTTGCAAGGTGGTTTAGAAAACCAAGCGTTGTACGCGCTATTAATCACGCCATTCAAACTTAAAGGGAAGGGCCAGCGCAGGTACAACATGTGGAAGTTCCACAACGGTATGAAACTCACCTTTCTCAGTTGAGGGGTGGCAGGGGCCTTCTTGCCCATTCGCATAACTTCTGTAGGTGGTGCTATTTCAACTTAAGAGGGATAGACCTGAACTTTTTAGAAGGAACATTGTTTAAATGATCCTGTTGAGCATTTGTCGGCGAAGGCGTTCTATTGTTTCTCTTTCTAGGAGACAATGGTTCTTTTTTTGGTCTCTTCTTCTTGGCCGAATTCTTGAAAGAGTTCCTGACGGAAACGGGGCTTTCTTCGTTTTCGACCCCTAATGACGGCCTCTTCGTTACATAAATCATTTCTGGCGGGGTGAGGTTCTCCGGATTGGGAGGTGTAGGAGTTCTTAATATTTCGTCAAACTTATTTGAAAACTCCTGAATGCTGGGTCTTTCCGCAGGGTGAGGATCCAATGCCCATCCAATGAGCTGGTCAAAATGGTTTTTTAAAAATTTTGAAAGTCCAAAATCGGTAAGGGTCGCATGAAGTGTCAGCGGGTCGACCAAAATATTTCCCGGTTTTACATCGTTAAAAACGATTCCCTGAGAATGCAGGTAAACCAAGGCATGATTGATTTCACTTGCGATGACTTTCCAGCCTTCGCCTAGCAGAGGCTGCCCAACTGAAGTTTTAAGCAGGGCTTCTAAGTCGGTCGGAAAATACTCCATGTAAATTCTTCGGTGGTCGGCCCCGTATATTGTTGGCAGGCCCGCAACCCGGGATTTTGATTTTTGACTTTCACGAATCAGCTCTAAAACTTCTAGTTCTGTGTCGACCCTGCTTCTTTCGGAATCACTTAAAGACTCATAAGGAGTTTTGAACTCAAGTAAAGTGACGATGTTGAAAGAATCAAACAGGAAAGCCATAAAGGCCTTCTTGAAGGCCCCCTCCCCAATCGAAGCTCCTGGAAATAGAAGTAGCAGCTGCTCACAACCGTAATCAGAAGTATAGCCGACCTTCATGAGCGATTGGTCCGTTTGAACTCTGCACTCAGGCGTCAAGGTAACAAACGGATAGCGACCAGAAGCTTTGCACTGGTTTAAAATCGCTTCCTTATTGGCTTCAGCACACAAAAGCGGTGGAAGGAATGCCTCGAGCTGGTAGGTGAATTTGGTTTCGCGACCGTGTTGTAGAAAATAACTGGCTCCGGTCCACCTCTCCAAAAGGTGGGTGACGTCGCGTGAGTTTTCCCCCCACGTCGCAGGCATCTGAGCCAGGAGGGGTTGGAGCACTTTTTCAAAGTTAGGATTTTGTACTCTTTCGTTAATTTTGCCTAAGATTACGCATGGAAGGCCTTGGGTGTTCCCTTGGCACTTGATCTCATAGGACTTGCCGGTCAAATCCTTAAATCGGTCGGTGCGGACGTCAGCAAGCGCTTCCGTCGAGCAGAAGAGTAGCCCTAATACCAGCAAGAATGGAGCGACCAGAAAGCGCATTTTATTTCGTTCTCAATAATAGAGGGTCTGGGTGGAAAATTCGTGGTGTAGGTTCGACCGTGGAAATTAACTGAGTATTTATATCAGAATATTGAGCTTGTCAAATCTGGATCACTTTCGAGTTGAAAGTCTTATTGCGAGGAAATTATTTTGAATATATAGAAACTGAAAAAGTAGAGAAAGTTAAGTGGAGTATTAAACAAGTAGAATATAAAAAATTAATTTTAACTGTGGCCTCTTATATCAGTTGACCACGTTATTATTAACTGGTTGGAGTACAGGTATGAAAAAGATTTGTGCAGTAGTTATCCTAGTTTTGGCGAGTGCGTGCGGAAAGCAAAACCCTTCAAAACAAGAACTTTCAAGTGTGACTTCAGGCCTCGTCCTGACAGTCAGAAATGCCCTTCCTGAGCAACAAATGGGGAGTGACCGAGTGAAGCCAGTTTTAACTGCATTCTTTTGTTCGCCCATGCCCAGTGGTGACGGCCCCATTAGTACCGAAGACAGATGTATGCGTTTGTCCGGACAAATCAAAAATGGAGAAGAACAGAATTATATTATTTCTCGGGACGAGTTGGCTAAGGTTTTTAGCCGAGGCAACGGCAAGGGCTCTTTTGAATTCGCAGATGATCAACAAATCACTTCGAAGTCTTGGCACTGCTATACTCCAAACGATGAAGTGACTCTCGACTCAAATTTTGACGCTAGACAGAGCTGGTACGTAACTGTGAACCAAAGATTCACGTGGTCTTACGGTTGCATCGTGGACAGGAAATAAGCTCAAATTGAATAGCCGGCATCCGAATCCCTCTGAGGAACAAAAACCTCTGGTTTTTATCTTTATAATTTTCCACATATGGCGGAGAGAGAGGGATTCGAACCCCCGGTGGGGTTACCCCCACATCGGTTTTCAAAACCGACGCTTTCGACCACTCAGCCATCTCTCCGCAAGGTCGTGGAATCGGCAACAATTTGGGATTGGCCGATGTTTAGAAGGGTTATTGATACAACGAAGTGCGGCGATTTGCAATTTGGGTGTGGAAAGTTCCTAATTCGGGGTTAACTCCTCGATTTTCGGTGGGGTGGCCCCGAACGTCGCCATGACATGGGGCGAGTTTGAAAGGCAAAAAGGATACTGGAAACAAGGGGTTTTAGAGGGATAAGCCTTCCTGATACTGCTACTTTTTGGATGAATTCCATCTGATTTGAAAAGCCGAAAATAAGAAAGCAGAACCAAAGAAGCACTCCCTGTCCCAAATAGAGGAGGAACGGAAAGATTAAAATATTTGCATTGTTTTGATGCAAAGGCCCAAAGACGACGGTGAACCAGGAGCCCCAAGCCAATGCTCGAAACCACGCTTGGGCAGCAGTCTCGTCGCGTCGTCCCCTATTGAAAAGCACGGCTAAGGCAAGGAGTAATGCGGCACCCAGGAAAATCGGTTTGTAGGAAATCGTGTCCCAGAATGACGGACGAATGGAATGAATCACATGATAGATATTTTCCATTCCAATCCAACGGTTCTCAACACTTCGGCTAAGCGAATAAACCCAATGAGAATGAATTGCCAGATTTTCATCCCATCCTAAAATCCCAGAGGGAATTAGGAAAAGAAGTAAAAGGACTGAAAAGAAGGTTCCCCAAAAGGCTTTGAATCTAGGTCTATCCCAGCCACCGGCTAGGCCCAGGAGGCCTAGAACCGGGAGTGTCTGAAATTTCCATTGTGTAATTAAAGCCAGCAAGGCTCCTGAAAGAATCCAACCTCGTTTCTCTTCTTGCATCAAACGAGCAAAGGCTGAAAGAAGCACTCCCACGATAAAAACTTCGAGTTTCATCCAAGAAACAGCCCCTGCTAAGAACGAAACAAGTAGCAGGGAATGAACCAGTCGAAACTGGACGGCATAGTTTCTAGAAAAGCGAACGACGCCGGAATATAAGACTTTGAGGGAAAGCCCCATGTAGAGAAAAACACCTAACTTTGGCGGCAAAAATGCAAATAGCCCAAAAAAGAAAAGGCCACAAAAAGGCGAGTAGAACCAATAGTCAGAGCCAAAGCCCAAATCAACCTCATAGGGGTCTGATCCGGACCAAAGCAACCGAGCCGCTTTCATAAATGTTTCGTAATGCTGATGACCTGAGACTTCACTTGCGAAAACCAAACGCAAAAGAACAAATAGGATTCCCAGTCCTAGAACCAGTTTTGCAAAAAACTCTACTGTAGGCGGTTTTCTTAAGCGGGTCATACTGAAAGTCTCGTTCGAACTGGATCGGCGATCTAGCAGAATTTGTCTACCGGCGTAATTTTTCTAGGACTTTCAGCTCCGTCGAGTGACGAGATGAAGCCTTGCGTCGAAAAGACCTGGGCGAACTCACCGGACAGGCTTGCCAAAGAAACTTGATGAACCACTTCTGCAGGGATCCACTCACCGGTGGTCGCTTTTCTATCGAACGTAGCTGTTGCGTCATCGATCAGGTCAACCTGAAAACCCAAATTGGCTGCCATTCGAGTCGTAGTTGAAACACAATGATCGGTGGTCAGGCCGACTATGCTCAAATGATTGATTCCGACCTGCCTAAGATAGCTCTCAAGGCCCGTACCAATAAATGCGCTGTTCACCGTCTTTTGAAAAATCCTCTCCCCCCATTTGGGAGAGGTGAGGTCCATGAATTCAGATCCCGTCTGACCGGGACGAAGCGGAGACTTCTTTTCTAGTGACAGATGTTGAATATGAACAACCGGGAGTCCGTGACGGCGAAAGTGATCCAAAAGAAGGAAAATATTTTTCTCAGCGTCGGGATTGTTTCTCCTCCCCCAATACGGATCCAGAAACCCCTTTTGAACATCAATCATCAGAAGCGCCGTATGATCTGAACTTCGGTTTAGCATTCTCAAGTTTTAGGAGGATTTTTTGTCGAGATCAACCTTGATTCGAGCGAGTTAACCTCCTACTTCCGCCAGCCAGCACGAAAGGCCTCGATAAAGGACTGGCAATCTGTTTTTAGGCCCAATCCTTTTTCACAAGTCTCCAAAACCATTACCAAGGCCTCGCCAGGACGAGGGGGGCGTTCTTTAGCTTCTAATCCTGCGACAAGGACATTGGCCAGGTAGGTGAGCTCCTCGGTTTGGATCTGGTGTTCCTTGGGGTTAAGTGAAAAGAAGGCTTCCACTTTCTTATATTTCGACCCTTGAGATGCAACCAAAGAGGTTCTTGCGTTTTCCATTGCGCCCGACTTTGAAGGTTCTGGTAATGCAGGGTGATTTTTGAGGCGCTCCACCGGGGACAGATGGAATTTTTTGGGGGATACGTGATCTTCCGCCTCAAGGGGCCCCGATGCCAGCTTAAGAAATGCTCGAGCATCAGCAGGGGCAACATAACCTTGAGCCTGTCGCCGCTTTTCTCTCTCATAGGCCACGTCTTGGCGAAGTTTTTCTTCGGATGTGAGGACTGTAAAGAAATCTCCCTCTTCGTGAATTTGTTCCTGAGTCAAGTGAGCACATCGCTCTAAAAGGCTCCGGAGAAAGGAGTGGTGATTTTGGTCTAGCTCAGCAAGCAAAGTGGTAAGGCTATCCCAGAAACGAGCAGTCTTTGAAAAAATTAAGAAGTCTTCGAGTTCAAAATAATTTGTAGAGTCCATGATTTTTTCAAGCCGACTCTCGGAGGACACTTCCTTTTCTAGAGAATGGAACTCGATTACCCAGACCAAATCCGACACAGCCATTGTTAGAAAGTCAGCGTCCATCTCTAGAAGCTTCTCAGCTCCATTTTTCGCGCCAATTTCCAGAAGAACATCCAACCATACGCCAAAGCGTTCGGAATCAAACGCTTCGTCTGATCCAGGCTTTGAAGCGTGCCAGAGGTCTTCATCAAATACTTTTTCAATTTGCTCAGTTGTAGCTAAGGCAAGGATTTCTCCACAGTCTTCAAGACCAACTTCCCTGACCAATTGAAACAAACCTTGTGAGGACAGAGACTGGATTCTCTGGGGTAGATCCGGCTCTGCCAAAATTCGATTTAAGAGATGTGTAGAGCTATTTGTTCTGGTTAATTTCATAAGGAATCACCCAATTAAAATTGCTTTCGTCGCACCTGCGATCCGCCTCAGAAACAACGGCCAATACTCAATGGGAGACCCCGGTGCAATCCGCAGAAGAGTCATTGCTTCCTGGTACATCTGTCTTCGAACTCTCACATCCCCTAAGCCAGCAGGTTGCGGTTCATAGGCCACATATCGATTTTCCAATAAGAGGACCCGGTCAAATGCATGGTTTTTTTTCAGATAAACTAGGCATTTTAGCCAAAGTTCGTAGTCTTCAAAGCCGGAGAAGATCTTCTGTGAAGGTCCTGGAAAATACCCCTCGGGAAAGCCGCCAACCGCTAGAAAGAGTTTTCGAGAAATAACTGCACTGCTCAGGGTTCCGTAGTTTTGCCAGATAAAAAGTCTAAGCGGGTCCGATAGGGGCGCGCTGGATTTTTCATTTTCATTCGGAATGCCAGCACCCCCGGTTGTGAGCCCGGGAATTCCTCGGGTCTCTAAAATCAAATCTTTCTCTCCTAGGAAGCTCTGAACTGATGCAAGCCGACCAGCGTGCCAAAGATCATCCGAGTCCAAAAATGCGTAGAAGTTCCCCTTGGCCTCTTTCGCTCCCCGATTGCGTCCAGTTGCGGGATCACCACTATGAGGGAATTCAAAATACCTGAGACGACCTGCCTCAAGGTCTTTGGGAAAACGCGCCCGTAAATGTTCTCTTGTGCCATCGGTAGATCCGTCATCCGTAACTACAACTTCGAAGGGAACCTGGGTTTCTTGTTTCAAGGCGCTTTCAATCGCACGAGTTAGAAGTTCTTTTCGATTATAGGTACAAATAATCACGCTCAGCATAACTGGTTCTCCCGCAAATCGGTCAAAGTTAAGTGCGTTGGTAAGTCATGGGGATTGGGCCTGGAGGATCGGAGCCGTTTTTTGAACCAAGCGTCGTCTAGCGGCTTTTTCAGGGTTTCTTTGCTCAAGCTTGCGACCGTTGTCTGCAGTTTGGCGTCAGTGGAGACGCCGTATCCGACCACAAAGCCGGCATAAAGAAGCGCTGCTCTGACTGCGGTCGATGAACTGTAGGTGGTGACTACGGAAGAGGGTGGAGAGTCTTTCATGGATTCCCGTAACAAAACGAAACTTTCGTAGCCCCAAAGGTCAGGACAGTGTTTTGGTGAAAAGAGATCGAAAAAGACAACTTCAGGAGCTGGACAAGCCAGTATTTTTTCTCTGAAATCTCCTTCTAGCAAAGTCCACTGAAGAGTCCTACCGGTTGCGGTTTGGTGATATGTAGATCCCTCGCCGTACCCCGCAAAAAGGCCTCAAAAGCAGCGATGGAATTCGTTCCAATCCCAAATCCGATATCGAATAGCACCAGTGGGGAAGTGTCCTCCCGATTTAGTCTTTCTCGAAAAGAGGCTTGGTCCAAGTGAATCAGATGTGCTTCGAGCCAGGGGCCAATTGAAGAATGCATGGACTCGAGGGGTTCAGATTGATCTGAAATCCAGGCCACCGAAGATTCGCCATTTTCAAAGGTATGAACTTGGAATTTCACCGAATTAACTCCACATTTATCGAGAATCTACTATATAGAACGGATGGCTTATCAACCAAATATAATTGAACCAAAGTGGCAAAAATTCTGGGAAGAGCAGAGCCTTCATAAGGCAGAAACTGGCAGTTCAAAGCCTAAATATTACGCGCTAGATATGTTCCCCTACCCGAGCAGCTCTGGTCTTCATGTGGGCCACCCAGAAGGGTATACCGCGACTGACATTATCTCTCGCTACAAGAGGGCCCGAGGGTTCAACGTTCTTCACCCCATGGGTTGGGACGCCTTTGGTTTACCTGCGGAACAATATGCCCTCCAAACGGGTGTGCACCCCGCTGTAACGACTCAAAAAGCTATTGAAACCTACCGAAGGCAGTTAAAAACGCTTGGTTTCAGCTATGACTGGAGTCGCGAGGTATCGACTTGCGATCCCGGATTTTACAAGTGGACTCAATTCCTGTTTTTAAAGCTTTACGAAAGGGGTTTGGCCTACCAGAAAGAAGTTCCAGTCAACTGGTGCCCTGCCTTGAAAACAGTCCTAGCTAATGAGGAAGTGGTTGATGGTGTTTCCGAACGCGGGGGACATCCTGTGTTTCGTGTTCCGATGAAACAGTGGATGTTAAAGATTACATCCTACGCCGAGAAACTCTTAGAAGGATTGAATCGGGTAGATTGGCCCGAAAGTACCAAAGAATTGCAACGCAACTGGATCGGTAGAAGTGAGGGGCTGCAGCTTCATTTCAAGGTGGATGGCCTTGCAGAGACGATTGAAATTTTCACGACATGTCCGGACACTCTTTTTGGGGTGACCTACATGGTTTTGGCCCCAGAGCATCCTCTGGTTTTGAAAGTAACCACCCCCGAGCAAAAAGAGAAGGTCGACGCCTATATTGTGGCGGCGGGTAAAAAGAACAGGCGCAATTATGGCAGTTCCAGCTCATGATCGAAGAGACTATGAGTTTGCTCAGAAGTTTGAGCTCCCGATTCGCCAAGTGATTGATGACGGAAAAGGGTCTGAAGCCTCTTTTGATGGTGTTGGAATTGCGGTCAATTCCGGATTTATTAACGGACTATCCACCCCAAATGCAAAAGAAGCGGTGATCGAGTGGGCTGAAAAAAATAAACTGGGGGAAAGGACTGTCCACTACAAGCTGAGAGATTGGCTCTTTTCACGGCAGCGTTATTGGGGCGAGCCCTTTCCAATCATTCATCTGGATGGCGATAAAAAAGGATTACCCCTGTCCGAGCTTCCTGTTGTTTTGCCAGACGTAAAGAGCTATGAGCCCACCGGCACTGGCGAGAGTCCTCTCGCAGCGATATTAACCTGGCTCAACACGAAGGATCCAGTAACAGGAAAGCCCGCTCGCCGTGAAACGGACACGATGCCGGGAAGTGCCGGCTCATCCTGGTATTTTCTACGCTTCAGTGATCCTCATAATGAGAAAGAACCCTTCAGTAAAGACGCTGAGAAATATTGGCTTCCAGTGGATCTTTACATTGGCGGGCCTGAGCATGCCGTTGGGCATTTGCTTTACGCGCGGTTCTGGACAAAGGTCTTGCATGATGCGGGCATGATCTCTTTTGATGAGCCCTTTAAGAAATTAGTTCATCAAGGGATGATTCAAGGCGAAGACGGCGAAAAAATGTCAAAGTCGCGCGGCAATGTAATCAACCCTGACGATGTAGTGAAAGATTACGGGGCAGATGCATTGCGAACCTATGAGATGTTCATGGGACCGCTTGAAAGGGACAAGCCCTGGTCAACCACGGCTATCGAAGGCGTACACCGTTTCCTACAGCGAAGCTGGAGATTGGTGATGGATGAAGAAAAGTGTGTGATTTCGGATTCCCAGCCTACCTTGGAAGATTTGAAGATCACCCATAAAACGATCAAAAAGGTGACTGAGGATATTGAGAACTTAAGGCTCAACACCGCAATCAGTCAGTTAATGATTTTTGTGAATCATTTTACCAAAAATCAGACTCAACCTAGAGCCTGTTTGAAACCCTTCATTCAGCTTTTGCATCCGTTTGCACCGCACCTAGCAGAGGAACTTTGGGAGCGTTCTGGTGAGAAAGAATTTCTTACATTTGCGCCTTGGCCGGAGTTTGATCCAGCCTTAGCGAAAGACGACTTAATTACAATTGCTGTTCAGGTGATGGGGAAGACCCGAGGTACCGTGGAAGTAGAACCCGGCACTGAACAAAGTAAAGTTGAAAAGCTTGCCAAAGAAATTCCTTCGGTAAAAAACCAGATTTTGGACAAGCCCATTCGTAAGGTAATTTTTGTGAAGGACAAGATTTTGAATTTGGTGGTTTAGGCGGGGAAAGGTTTAGCCTGACCGCTAAAAGCTGCGCAGACAAGTCTCCTGCACTACATTGCAGTAGGCATCGATGCGTTCGCGGTCTTGCCCGGTAGCAACTTCAAACTCAATAGCGATTCGATATTGGAACTGCTGATTAGATAAGATTTTTTGGTCATAACTAATCTGTTGGCATGATCGAACGATTGCGTTTTGGTGGAAGGGGTGTGGGTCTCGGATTGAGATTTCTACCCTTTGCTCTATCGGAATTGGGACGGGCGAAAAGATGAAAAGCCCTTTGCTATGAATGTCATTTAGAACCAACCGAGACGAGACCACTGTTTGAGTGTTGTCCGGGTTCCTGATTGTAACTACAGCTTGGGTTCTCTTGAAGTGGTAGTTTGTTCGTCCTGAAACTGACGGAGACTTCGACCTTTTGCGCGCCGCGCGAGTACGATCCCATACCATAGTGATTCACCCTCTCTTCTCCTGGATCGGTGAGGTCTAGCTCGGGCTTGAGTCTTTGGGAGGAACTATTCCGTTAGCGCCAAGAAATTGGCGGTCTTTTTCTGAAAACGGGAGATGGCACCAAACCTTCGCATCGTGGATGAGGTGCGCAGGCGTTTTTCCATCTGCTTCGAGGCGGGATACTGCGTCGTGAATGTAGGCTTCGCGGTCCCCTCCAATTTCATCGTTCCAAAGCTTGACCATGACCCTGAGTGCCTCGGCATGGTAAACAATGAGCGCGGTTACTAAATCCGAATGAAGGCGTGGATTTTCCATTAGACCCGAGTAAATACAGAGAAAAACCTCGTACAGTTCATTCTTAAACACTCTTCTCTGCGCCAAAACTGAAGCATGGATCCGGGTATCCTCTCGCAAGTACGAGGTGACAATGTCTCGGTATTTAAGGGGTTTTGTTTGGGTCATCTGGGTTTTGGCCTTCAGTAGACTTATCGGAAGAAGCCGCATTTTCTGATAGCGCGACTGGCCTTCGTCTTTTCACCTGAGGTTTTGACGGATCAGAGCTGGCCAGACTTCGCATTCGTGGGATTACGCCTTTTACATAAAAAAGGACGATTAGGGCTAGGCCTCCCATGGCAATTGCTGCGCCATGATTTTCAGCTAATAGACCGAAACCCAACACTGTAAAGAAGACCGCTACAAAAATCGGAATAGCCAAAAACCGCACTTTAAAGGGGCGCTGTAGTTCGGGATGAGTTTTGCGCAGCTTGATCAAAGAAGCAGCCATCGCCACATAAATCAGACATTCGGCAAAGGCTCCCATATAGATAAACGGTTTTACGATGTGTGTGTAGGCCACGAAAAGCGATAAAAGAGCACAAAGAACAAACAGACTCCAAATGGCCCAGTGGGGCGTGAAGTACCTTTCATGAATCCTTGATAGGAACTTAGGGTGTTCTACCTCCTCAGCAAGCGGGGTAACCCACTCAAAACCTAAAAAAAGAAAAACACCCACGCCGACTGCCTGAAAGAAATCCAAAGGTGTTTTATCAAGCATGGGCTGAAAGGGAGCCGACCAGGGAAAATTAAACTTTGTAAGTGAAATCCAAGATACTGCAATCAATGCAAAAAATTTAAAATATGCGACGAAGTCTTGAAAAAGCCCTGTAAGTTTGACCCCTCTTACGTTGATTAAACAGACTGAAAATAAAAACAATATTACCCAAAAAAGGACCGGAACCCCTTGAAAACCAAACGAAAGGACATTTCCAAGGATATAGGTTTCCGCGCCAACTATAGAAAGAGTTGTGACGATATAGAGACTGGCCAAAACCAAGGCCGCTGACTCGCCAAATGCCTTCTCAATGTACAGTTTGATTCCCGCTGCCGATGGAAACATCCCTCCCAGCTCAGCGAAACAAAGAGAGGACAGGTAACAGATGAAACCTGCAACGGCCAAAGCCGTCCACCCTGCATTGCCTGAGACGTGATCTGACATCTCTATGAGCGAGACATAGGAAATGGAAGCGAGGGCAAGACCTGCCCCTGTTGAGACTACTGTTCGTAGCCCCACCTGTCTTTTAAGAGTTTGGGTGGAATTCATCTAGTTTTTTCCCCTACGCTGGGTTTAGGACTCCCCATTCGCCTCATTTTCCCATAGCCTTGAGGTTCTGGCCAGCATGTTGCTCCGGATCAGGATTGAGAATTCAACCCCTTTAGGGTAGATCAAGGTCATGCGAATGAGAGAATGGGTTATCCTGTCGGGAAATGCCAACCGCCCACTTGCCGAGCGAATCTGTGAGAAGCTGGGTAAACCTCTAGGACGAGCGGATGTTCGCCGTTTCAGTGATGGGGAAATCTTTGTAGAAATAGGCGAGAACGTTCGAGGCCGGGATGTCTACGTCATTCAAAGTACCTGCCGCCCAGTAAATGACACCTTGATGGAACTTCTTGTGATCATCGATGCATTGAAGCGGGCGAGTGCTAAAGAAATTACAGCTTTGGTTCCCTATTACGGGTATGCCCGTCAGGATCGAAAGATTGCACCCCGAACGCCAATTAGCGCGAAGTTGGTCGCAGACCTTTTTGTAGCGGCTGGGGCGACGCGTGTGGTCGCAATGGACCTGCATGCGGGCCAGATTCAGGGATTTTTCAATATTCCGTTTGATAACCTTTTTGCTTCACCCGTTATTCTGGATTATTTCAAAAGGGAAATGCCCCCCAAGACTGAGTTAGTGGTCGTCAGTCCAGATGCAGGTGGTGTTGAACGTGCCCGTGCCTTCGCGAAACGCTTAGACGCGACTGTGGCAATGATCGATAAAAGAAGAACGGCACCCAATGTTGCCAAGGCCATGAATGTGGTTGGGGATGTCGCTGGTAAAGTGGCCATTATTCTAGATGATATGATTGATACCGCAGGGACACTTACTGAAGCCTCCGAAGCGGTATTGCGAAATGGGGCCAAACAGGTTTATGCGGCTGCGACCCACGGTGTGCTTTCGGGGCCAGCGGTTGAAAGAATTCGAAATTCAAGAATTGAAAAAGTGATTGTGACTGACACGATCCTTCTTTCACCCGAAGCATCAGCCTGTCCTAAATTGGTCCAATTGTCGGTGGCTGATTTGTTGGCTGAGGCGATTTACCGAATTCATAACTACGATAGCGTAAGCAGCCTCTTTATTTAAAATGAAACTGATAGTTGGATTAGGAAATCCAGGTCCGCAGTACGAAACCTCCCGTCATAATGTGGGTTTCTTGGCCATTGATCGGCTGATTGATGCATGGCATGCCTCCGGGCCAATAAATAAAGCTCATGGGTTAGTCTACCAAGCCGAACACCAGCTAGAAAAAGTTCTACTAGTGAAGCCCCAGACTTTTATGAATCTTTCCGGCAAATGTGTCGGAGCTCTTTTTCAATTTTACCAATGTAAAGCAGAAGATCTTGTCGTGATTCATGATGATTTAGATCTTGATCCTTTTGTTTTGCGCCTGAAAACAGGCGGTGGTACCGGTGGACACAATGGTCTAAAGTCTATCGATGCATCCATAGGTAAGGAAAATATAGATTATCATAGGATTCGTATAGGAATTGGTCACCCAGCCAGATTATCTGAAAATGAAACACGCAGGCGTACTCATTCTCCCTCCGATCATGTTCTAGGTCTTTTTGATGACCTCGAGCTGAAGGAGTTGGATTCAGTTTTGGATGAAGTCGTCTACGCAACGGAAGAAATAGTTAAGGGTCAGATTAAGAGTGCGATGAATAAATTGCACCGAAAGAAACAGGAGTAGTTCATGGGCTTTCAATGCGGGATTGTTGGTTTACCCAACGTGGGCAAGTCTACCATTTTTAATGCGCTGACCTCGGCTAAGGCTGAGGCCGCTAACTATCCTTTTTGTACGATTGATCCCAACACTGGGATCGTGAAAGTGCCTGATCCCCGATTGGCTAAGATTGCTCAGTATATTCCACCTGACAAGTTAGTCCCTGCAAGTATGGTTTTTGTAGATATCGCAGGTCTGGTCAAAGGTGCTTCAAAAGGTGAAGGAC
Source organism: Bdellovibrio sp. (assembly GCA_016185105.1). Lineage (GTDB taxonomy): Bacteria > Bdellovibrionota > UBA1018 > UBA1018 > UBA1018 > JACPOE01. The sequence goes on along the minus strand of JACPOE010000010.1, from coordinate 13,949 downwards.
TTGGAAATCAGTTTCTGGGGCACATTAGGGAAACTCAGGCGATAGCCCATGTAGTTCGCTGTTTTTCAGATCCGAATGTGATCCACGTCGATGGTTCAGTCGACCCTCTCAGAGATGTTTCGGTCATTGATACTGAACTCATTCTTGCGGATTTGGATACAGTTAGCAAAAGGTATTCTACCATGGCTCGTGCAGCCAAGACCGGGACGGACAAAAAAGCCGCTGCAGTAATGGCGGTCCTGGAGCCAGTGAAGGCTGCCCTGGAAGCGGGTAAACCTGTTCGTTCACTGAACCTTCCAGAGGATGATCTTGCCCTAATTCATGATTTTCATCTGATTACTGAAAAGAAGGTCATGTACGTAGCTAACGTGGATGACACAGACATTGGGAAGTCAGAGCCAAACCTCTATGTCAAAAAGCTCATGGATCATGCCAAAGTGGAAGGCAGTCCAGTGGTTCAGATTTGCGGAAAGATTGAATCTGAAATAGCCGAACTTCCAGAAGAAGAAAAAGAAGCTTTTCTAAAAGACATGGGAATGTCGGAGCCTGGACTAAATCGAGTGATTCGGGCGGGCTACGAACTGCTAGGTCTTCAGACCTATTTCACTGCCGGACAGATCGAAGTTCGAGCCTGGACCTTTCACAAGGGGTGGAAGGCACCTCAGGCTGCGGGAGTGATTCACACAGACTTTGAAAAAGGATTCATTAAAGCGGAAGTTTATCATTTTGAGGATCTTATGAAGCATAAGAGCGAGCAAGCGATTAAGGATGCGGGCGCACTCCGACTCGAAGGTAAGGATTATATTGTCAAGGATGGCGATATTATGCACTTTAGATTTAATGTCTAAGGCTGCGAATCCTCGGGGCTAAACTTAGTCTCTGTTTGTTCTGTTTTAAAGGGTCCGTTGTCAGCCGTAGCTGGAGTCCTTCGCTTCTCGTTGGGAAACGGCTTCCAGAAAATATCTATTTTTACATCTCGATTAGCACTATTCAGCTTTTTTGAGTACCAGTAGTAGTTTCGAATGATGGCTGCGACGTATTCACGAGTTTCTTTGTAGGGAATCGATTCTATGAAATCGTACATACTTTTTTCAGCAGGAAAGTCTTTTAGCCATCGATCAACAGCATTCGGGCCTGCGTTATACCCATTATTTTCAGGCTGCCTCAAGTCGGTCAGACTAACCTCGGAATCTACATCAGCAGCTGTTGCTGGCATGAGTTGCATCAGTCCTGTCGCACCGGCTGAAGATAAGACCTCTTCTTCAAAAGCAGACTCTTGTTTAATCAGACTTAGAACCAGAATTGGATCCAAGCCTGTTTTTTTCGCATAGTCTTGAATGGTCTGAAAATTTTGCTCAGGAAAAATCATCTGCAATCCGTAAGAAGTCAACACGCCTTCATAGCCTCTCTGAATCAACTCTCCGAGAATAGAAAAGCTATTTCTAAAGTTTTTTGCCTGATAATTAAGCATAGCCAGGTACAGCAAGAACGGGTTTGAAAGGCTATCTTGAACTTTGATTTCTCGAAGTTCAATTGCGGCTAGTGCGTAGGCCCGTTCGCTTAAGAAGTGCCTGGCACGTTTCAGCCTGCCTTGATCTTGGGTGTTGAGGCTTGGGTCGCTTTCAGCGGCCAAGGGAGCACTTGCTTGAATTTGAGTCTCAACCGAACGCTGAGACTCGATGCTGGCCAAGAGTCCATAATAAGTAAGAGGAGATTCGTTTAATAAAGAATCATAAATTTTAATCCCCTTCTCAGGATCTTTTTTCCTGATGAAGGCTTGGCCTAGCCAATAACGAGCTCGAAAGCGGAGGCCCGATCTAGGGAATTCATCCAGAAACTGTTCAAAGGCTTTGATGGAGTCACCGTATTTTTCAGAGGAAAAAGCCTTAAAGGCATTGTCATAGGCAACCTGATCAAGATCGGGGGATTTGTAGCTGATCGTGGCTCTGGGAGCATTTCTAGAAACACGTAACTTCTCCGGGATATTTGGAAACTGAGTCAGAATAGCACGCATCTCCATAGATTTTTTTGGAAGCGTTGCTGAGAATTTCTGTAACCACTGGATGCAGGAATCAGACTCTTTTTTTCTACAAGCCTCGGCATACTTGGAGAGGCTACCGATTTGGAGATGGATCAAAGAATTTTGAAGCGTCAATCTGTGAAATGCCCTTTCAAAATACTCCTGCGAGAGGGTCCATTTTTTTTGACCTATGTAGGCGTCTCCTATTAAGACCTCAGCTTTCGCCAGATCTTTTGAAATTCCTTTAATAAAAGGAGAATAAGGAAATTCGGCCTCGATCTGAAGGGTGTCGTGAATCGCAGCTTTAGCACTTTGAATTCCCTGACTGAACTGGCGTTTGACCACGGCACTTCGAGCCAACCCCAAATGGGCAGAGGACGAAATCCAAAGGGCGTAATCGCCTAAGGCCCGATCTTTCTTCAGGGGTCCGAGTTCTTTATGGGCAGAGCCATATTTTTCCTGTTTCAACAGATCATAGGCTCGTTTGATCGTTTTAAAGTTCTTTGGGGTCTTGAGTGCCTTAAGTTCCTCTTGAAGTAAATCAAGCCCCTTAGGAGTAAAAGTCTCTGGTTTTGGGATTCCGGCGAATCCAATTAGAGACTGAAACGCTAGGGTAAGCAGAAAAACTAGGACTGCGGATTTTTTGGAAGTCATTGAGCTTAATTCTTTAGGGTATTTCTAAGAACTGTCAAGACCGATTCTAGTTCGATTCGTGTTTGTGCATCCACACGTCCTGCGGCTTTCTCGATGACCGGCAAGACTTGGGAGATTGTCTGGGCGGCTTTCGATGAATCACCCTGTCCTAGGCGCATTCGGATTGCATCCATCATGTCATTGTAGTGATCCGGGAGTTCCTTAAAGTAGTCATTTTTTCGAAAGAAAAGCTTTTGTTCAATATTTCCATCTCTGGCCTCCCGAAAATAGCGGTCCAGCTTATAAAGGGGTCCGGCTACTCGGTGAGAGAGAAAAATACTGATGATAAACGCCATTGAAAGAAAAACTACTTCCATAAGAATCAACATGGAGAGCAGTTCTTTGCGGGTTTCCTCTAGGTAGATCACAGACGGTGCATTTGGATCCCCAGCCATGGTTCGGATAAAAAAATCAAATGTGCTGGAAATGATAAGTGGATATGCAAAAGACAGAGCAAACAGAAAAGAACAGACATAGAAAGCAAATCGTAACTGAAAATTTTTATTGATTAGAAAAATTCTACGATGATACGGAGGGCGACTTTCCATATACTAAAATTGTATAACAACACTAATTGAAAGGTCTAGGGCTTGAATTGAAAACACCAGGCAAGTTCTACCTAGTTTTCTAAATTTCAATTCGAGATGGGGTCTATTAGGTTGATTCGTTGCGGCAGAAAATCACTTTCCAGGTATTTTTAACCGTTCTATAGGATTACCGCCGATCAGGTGGGACTCTACGATTTCCGTAACGTCTGCGGCGGTCACATGTCCGTACCAAACCCCTTCGGGGTAGACCACAACCGAAGGGCCGAACTCGCAAATATCCAGGCATCCTGCTTTTTGAGCCCGTACTTCCGATACAATTCCCTTTTTAGCGATTTCCTTTTTGAATAAAGACACGAGCTGTTCAGCGTCCTTGTGTTTGCAGCACCCTTTTGGGTTTTCAGGAGGGCGTTCATGGGTGCAGACAAAGACGTGGCGTTTTAGTTTCATAGTAGGCTACTCAAATCAGACTTTTGGGTCGAGAGTCAATAAACAAAAGCCCCTCCCTGAGCAAGAGAGGGGCTTATTTTTTTAATGGCTAATTTGGACTTCTACACATGGAGTGTCGCTTTCTCCTCGATTTCTTTCTCTTAACCAGATCATCGGAGCAACGACCAGGGCAACCCCTAACTGAACAAGAGCAAATGAGTTGAGGGTTCCATCATAGAAAATACTCACTAACCCGATCAGACCCGCGGTTAAAAGGAGACGAAAGCTGGTGACAATGCTTCCTACGATTCCTTTAATGTCAGGCATTAACCCCATAATTTCTCCAAAGTAGGGGGTCTGAAGCCAGTTGTAGCCAAACGAGTAGGTCATCATGAAGAAAGTGAGCCAGTAAGGATTCCTTGGGGCCAACCAATAGCTGAGTTGGAATCCTAATAGGCTGATCGCAAAGATTCCGATTCCAACCCTCAGCGTTCGGACTGATCCCCACCTTTTCAAAAACCACGAGCAAGAGACGCTGGCAACCAGCCAGCCACTCAAGACTGCAGTCTGAAAAAAGGGAAAGACTGACTTAGACACGCCCAGCTCGATGACAAAATAGATCGAACTCACGGATAAAAATCCTAAATACCCACTATAGAGCAGGCAAACAGGAAGATTCATCTGCCAGAAAGAGAAGGAACTGAGAACCCTGGAAAAGTCGGCTTTTAGTTTCTTTCTTTCGATGGGATGCCGTTGCTTTTTGGGCAGAGTTTCTTTGAAAAAAATCTGACAAAAAGCCCAGCTCAATAGAACCACCGCGGTAATTGCGACAAAGTTTGAACGATACCCATAGGTTTGATTCAGAACTCCACCAAGAATGGGTGCCCCGGCCATCGCTAAAGGAACGATTGAATTCAAATGGTTCAGACCGACCAATGCCTTGCGTGGCGTGAAGCTATCAAAAAGGATCGCTGCTCCAAGGGTGAAACAACCCCCGCTTCCCAAGCCTTGGAGAATCCGGCCAAAAAGGAGGCAGCCAAAATCGCGAGACAAAACGGTTACCCCGCTTCCTACTAGAAAAAGAAGAAGGGCTACCAGTAAAGGCTTTCGTCTACCCCAGGCGTCAGACAGTGGTCCATAAAAGGGTCCAGAAAGGCAAAGAGCAAAAAAATTCCAAGTAAGAATCTTCTGAATCTCTGCCTCAGACACTTGAAAGGCTGTCATCATATCCGGGAAAGCCGGAAGGTAGATATCGGTTTCAATACAAGCGGCCACGAAGATCAGAGAAATCAGTAGAATTTGACCGATTTCTTTTCTGCTCCAGCGTGCTGACTCGAAATGTGTGTTCGAGTCTAGATGATGTTGTGCGGACATAAAAACTCCAAAATAACAGGTAATGATCATTAACTGATCTAGGCACTCAGCCCCGTGCGAGGCAGCATGCCTGGGAATTCGCGACTCGCGAACCCAATGAGAACCTTCAGGTGGATTTCCCATCTGAAAGCGGATTTGAATTGTTTAAGGGGACAGTTTTAGTATTTGAAGCTCAGCAATATAAAGTAAGATTTGATCTACTGCAACAAAACTTTTTTAAGACTCTGCAAAATGGGATCCAACACCCCACTTCGCAGGGCAAATCGGAAATCGCCTCAACTAAACAATAAAAGTGTAATAGAGCGTACGGGGCCAAAGGTACTTGAGTGACGAATGAGGGGGGCGGAGGGCTATCCCGCACCCCTCATTAAAGGACGCTAAGGATTCGAATCAACCACTCCCTCTGCTTTTTCTTTGTGGTGGTTCGTGCATTTGCTGCACTTCTTTCCTTTGGAGCAGCCACAGTGTTTGCACTTACAATTCTCGCCTTTGCCCTCTTTACATTCGCTTGTGCATTTCTTGTCGCAGCTACATTTTCCATGCCCATCAGCAAAAACGGGAGAAGCCCCGAGCAAGGCCAGACTGAAAATCGCCGTAGTGAATAGTTTCGACATTTTAGATCCTCCTTATAAGGTATCAACGCAAGGGGTGAACCTTGAGGCCCATCCCATAGAGCTTACGTCTTATTCTTTATACGCGGGAAAACGATTTTTGTGACATAACGAAGAAACCCTAGGATTACAATGAGTTAACCTATCCGTGTCACGAAAAATGGCTCCAGACGTAGTAAAAGAAGGAGCAGCAAAGTAGGTGCCCATGAAGGCTGGCGTCAAGACAGATGAGGAATTGATGATCACGTATACGAAGGGCGAGCAATTGGAGCAAGAAGAGGCCTTCCTAGAGCTTTATCAAAGGCATCGTGCAAAAGTGCTCGGATATTTAAGAAAAAAGCTGACCACCACAGGTATGGCTGAAGATGCATTTCAACAAACGTGGATGAAATTGCATGTCGGGCGGCATCGTTATGATCCCACGCTGCCCTTTTTGCCTTGGCTTTTTTGTATTGCACGAAACTGTGCAGTAGATGTCTTTCGAAAGGATGAGCTTGTTCTGGGTACGGCATCGGATTTTGGGACCTCTGAACGTGTCTTGAATATTCAGCAGGAAGTGGAGCCCGATTCCGGCACTGCTGTAACCCCGAAGCTCGACGGGATTCCGTCCCGATATAAAGAGGCCCTGGAACTTCGTTACAGCAAGGAGATGAGTTTTGAGGAGATCGCAAAAAAACTCAATGTAACTCCTGAGAATGCTCGCCAAAGAGTCAGCCGCGCTCTTCGGTATATGAGAAGGTTTTTCAAGACGGAGGAAAAGGTATGAAGGAAAATCTCATGCCGTCGGAGTGGGTCCAGGAATATCATGAGTTTCTTACATGCGCCGAGATTACTCCTTCGGCGAATTTATCCGAGCAGGTTCAGAGTCAATGTCTATGGTTCTTATGGTTTGTAACGGAGTCGTTTTCTTTTCGGTGTTCTTTTGGGTCTGGGACGTGGGCTCACTGTTTGGTGTGCTTTTGACACTTGAAATGGGTTGGTTTATTCGAAAAATACTCTCTTCCTAGTCTTTTCGATACCCTTGAACGAAGGGGGTCTGAAGAGAAATCGGCTGCATATAAGTCTTCACCCAGGTTCGTTGCCACCATTTGCTAGGCCAGTCCTTCCAATCTGCAAATTGATACCGGTAAAGATCCATCTTGATCTGTTGTACTTTACCTTTAGGAAAGGGAACTGATTCAAGCAAGCTAGAGATTTGGGCATCGTCTTCCAGCAAGCGAACCGCTAATCGAAATAACCATTCTTCCTGGAGCTCCGGTCGCATCGCAGAAAACCAAATCTGCCAATCCAAATGATAGTGGTAGGGGGTAATGAGACAAGGACGTTTCGAAATATTTCCCGGCTTGCAGTGAAACTCGAATTCTTTCCATTGGGGTTCTGGAAGATCTTTAGCTTGATCGGTGCCCGAAACCACAATCTCGTAGCGACTCTTACCAATGCTACCAAATGCACCGTAGCTATTGACCAAGTGCCACCCATCATAAGAAGTGTTCATCGCTTGGTTAGGGCTGATGAGGTTGATTGCCGGTTCGATGCTCAGAATCCCCACCAAGGCAGTGAAAATAATTAGGGCTACGAATCGGGGCCAGGAAAAGAGTGCTTTAGATACTGTTTGTGCAGAAAATTTTCTTTTGAAAAAGGAAAATCTAAGTAAAAATCCATCATCGAAACAAGGAATACACATCACTAATGTAAGCCAATTGAGCCATGAAAGGTTCCCGCTCGAGATAAGAATCCCTTGAAAGACTATGGTAATCAGGCCGGCGATCCTACGTGTCTTACTCAGAAAAAATCCAAAAGGTACCACCAGTTCTACGAAGTGATTAAATGCGGTCCCTAGGTAATGGAAAAATGGGGGCATGTGATGGTAGAAAAAGCTCACAGGAGAAGGATTCGGTTGAGTCTCATAGTGATACAGAAGACAAGTGAGATCGCTCCAGCACTCGTCCCCTCTAATTTTAATTAAACCAGCACCCAGCATCAGTCGAAATAACATCCAGCGCATTGCCCAAATGGTAATCCTTGGTGCTGCAGTGGTCTTCATAGGGTTCCAAAAAGGAGCCAAGAAAAAACTGTAAAAAGTCAGTTCTAAAAGTTGGGTTTCCCAGCCAAATCCGTAAAAGAGCTGCCCTGAGTTTACAAAAGAAAGTTGGATCGTCCACAAAATCAGAAGCAGCGGAAAAGTAGCAAAGCCCAGAGCTACCGGAATAGCACAAAAGAGTCCTAATATTGGAAGGAGGACTAAGAGTGTCTCAGTAGGAAAGAAATAGAAAAGACTAGGGTAAGTGTACTTTGCAGTCGAAGATTGGCTCAAAACTTCATTAATAAAAGGCTCGATCGGGAGAAGGCCCGATTTTCCCCAAAGGGCCTTCGCTTGAAACAGCAAGATTAGATTTGCTACCCCATAAATAAAGCCGAGACTCTGCAGAAGAACTTTCCGGACCCAGTGATAGGAATCGGAAGGCGTTTCATTACCCAATAAAAAGAGGTGAGTGCGCTTAACGATGCTTTCCATCTTATCATTATAAGTACAGATTCTTAGATTTGGGGCCGTTTCTGTTTGACAAGATGCGCAAGTTTTGAAATGGCTCAAGTTCTAACAATTTTAAAAATTTGGAGCAAATAATGAAGCTTATTACCCTCAATATTTGGGGTGGGCATCTTGCCGAACCGTTGCTTTCCTTCTTCGAGGAGAAAAGAAACGTAGACGTGTTCTGCCTTCAAGAGGTCTATTACCGCGCGAAAACAGCAGTCAGCGATGATGCAAGAACCCTAAGCTTAGATATTTTTTCTCAGATTCAGAGAAAATTGCCAGATCACCGAGGGTATTTTAAACCGGTTTTAAATCATAGTTATGGAATTGCGACCTTTGTAAGAAAGGACTTGGAAATCTCCCAAGAGGGGGCCGTGTCAGTATACTCTAATCCAAGCTATTCGGGCATGGGTCCTAGTCACTCGAGGGATCTCCAGTGGATTCAAATTGTTAAGAATGAGCAGCTCTATACGGTTTTCAACTTGCATGGTCTTTGGAATGGACGAGGCAAGGGAGACAGCGCTGAGAGAATCGAACAAGCAAAAAAAGTGAGAGACACGATGTGCTTGTTTGAAGGCCAAAAAATTCTCTGTGGTGATTTTAATCTAAAGCCAACAACAGAGAGTATGAAGATTATGGAAGTTGATCTTCATAATCTGGTAAGGCTTTACGGAATTACTTCCACCCGTACGTCTTACTATCCTAAAGAGGAACGTTTCGCGGATTATGTTCTGACCTCGCCTAGAGTGATGATTCATGACTTTAAGGTGCTCGGGGACGAAGTGTCAGATCATTCGCCTCTTTACGTCGAGTTTTCCTAACTGACATCTCCAAATTCTTTCCTGGACATTCTTCCATAGCCGATAGTATATCGCGCTGCGTTGAGGAGTGTGCCTTGTCAACCGTTTGTTTTGACGGGGAAAAAACCGGGGAAGTCATGAAAACTACAAAAGTTAGCAAACCGAAATTAAGTTGGGCGGAGAAGCTGGCTCAGGTCGCCTTTTCCCTTTGTTTCCTTCTTGTCGTGTCGGGCTGCGAGACAGAACTGAGGGACGGGCACTACGAAGGCGTATTAAAATGGGGCCAGAGTGAAACTCCTTTCGGGGATCCTGTTGGCCTTGATTTGTCCTTTTCTGGAAGGAAGGGTCTCTTTTCCACTCCTACAGCAGGAGTTGTTCAGGTGCGCAATCGCCATGGCCAGTTGATCACCTCGGTACCCATTGAAGAGATCAGTTCTGAAGGCTTTTCAATTTATGTTCCTGCTTTAGATCACGCTCGGTTTGATTTGAGACGACAAGAGGCCAATCCACTATTCCCCGAGCGTCAGTGCTATCTCTTTAGAGATCAGTGGTATGTGGAGTTTTGCCAAGAGCATCGATTCTTGAGGTTCATCGTACGCAATCCGCAAAATGGCGAAGTTTTTAATCTTTCTTCGACCGGGTTTGAATACGCCACATTAGCAAATGAGAAAATTCCACTTGAGGAACCCACAGTCTTCAGGCTCGAGGATGCCATTCTAAAAGCTCTTAGTATGAATGATCAGAAAGCCGAAGGTTCTGAATTTCTAAAAACCTTAGAAAAAGCAAATACCGTTGCCCATGTTGAGCAAAGGGCTTATTCCCTAAATCGGGCACAACGCATTGCAAACCTAGTTAGGGACACATCGAGCGCTTTGAAGAAGTTTGCTTTGGAAGTTGAAGAGTTCGAAAAGAGCAAAATTTTGAAGGATGGCTCCAGAGCGAAGCTTGCGGAGCTAGAGGAATTCCTGGCGAAGGAGAGTTTGGACTATACAAGTCTTGCTCATCAAGAGATCTATATTTTGTCCAAAGCCCTTGGGTTTGCCAACCCGGAGGCAGTTGAGGAAGTTCGAGTTCCTCCTTTGGATTCCAAAAATCTTCGCCAACCTATTTCAATGAAGGAACTCAGTCTGACCGCTCCGCAGCGATCTTTGGGATTTGAAGATTTCGTTTCCAATAAGGGAGGTCTGAAGAGCAGGAAGGAAGCTAGGTTTGCGGGCGAATTTCTAAAAGCAGAGCTCTCGTCAGCTGCTCTGGTGGCTGAGGAATTCAACCATGCTTTAGCCGTCTATAAGCTGAAACTAGAGAGCACGGATCGGCGTAACAAGAATCTTGAGAAGATTTTTGAAATTGAAAGAAGATATATTCAAACCAAAAACAAGCTTCCGCGCTCAGGAATCTATCGCCGCGTTCATGCCTACGTCAGAAAACAAAAAGAGATGATCGTGGCGGAATTTGATTATCAAATTGCGGCGTCGAAACTAGATCGACTCCTATTGGGGGGGTATTTCGATCTGCTTCAGCCTCATTTTTCTGTTTACCCAGGGATTGAATCCGCCAAGGTCTGGTCTGAAAGCAAGTCAACTCAACCTCTGTCGAACAGCAAAGTTCCTCAGTCTCAGTCAGACAAGAGGGTTGCTCAACCACAGCTTGTGGTCAAGATGCAACCTCTTCAGGATGTAAGTCGACCGACGGTCGCTCCGCAAAAAGTGGAGCAGGACAAAAGCGCTGTAAAGAAGGCGAGCCCCTTTATTGGGTCTAAGAAGGGTAGCAAATCGGCAAGCTTGCCACCTGCTCAAACTAATCTGATGCCTTTTAAAAAGACAAACAAGAGTGAGAAGCAAAAGGAAGAAGCTGGGATGCCCACTCTAGGAATTCAATATTTGCCAGTCAATTAGCAAGGGGGTTGAGGTGGAGAAAAAACGAATTTTGGATCAGCTAGGGCGCGGTTTTCTCGGTCTCCTCTCCCTGAGTTGTACGTTCGCGTCTATCCGTGAAGAGGCTTTTGCAGGAGTTGGTGACGTTTCTACATCTCAGGCGCAGGTGCAGACGCTTCTAAAAAAGCCACCGGAGTTCTTCGCTGATCTTTACAGTGAGGAGTCCGCATTAGGCCAAGCCAAAACTCTCACTACCTACACTCAAGTTCGTGCTGGTCTGAAAACTCAGTCCCAGTTGGAATTCTATGGGTCTGCACGATTTGGGGCTGACTCCAGAACAATGTTTGAAAAGGGAACATCCGTCTACAATGACAACTACCTTTTTCTAGGAGCAGGAGTAGATTACCTTGGCCTCTTGCCGGGCGTGAGAACGGTTTTTCAAGTCGGGGTTTCCAAGGACTTAAGCAATAAGCTAGATGCTGGGGGCCTTGACGGACGGGTCGGCGTTGTCACCTATCATGAGATTCACTAGGTGCTCGCTACCAGACACCCACGCAGTATCCTTCCTATCAGGATTTTAGGCTGCTTTTTGTGTTGTCAAAAAATTTATAAAATATGTCTTCTCTATTTAATGCAATGTGTTAAGTGAGCGGTGCCTTGACCGTTAAACAACAGACCGGGGGAAGTGATGATAGCAATAGTAGCAGGTACACGGCCAGAGTTGATTAAAGTAGCTTCGATCTATCAGGAGTTAAAAAGAGTACAATACCCAGTTCAGCTTTGGCTAACCGGGCAACATGAATCCTTAGCAGAGGCTCCGTTGGAATTTTTTGGGCTTCAGGCATCAAAGCATTGGAAAACGTTACAATCGGGACAAAGCTCCAACATGCTTTTGGGCAAACTCCTAGATTTAGTTGATGATGCAATTGTTGAAGAGGCTCCTAGCGCAATTGTAGTTCAAGGTGACACTACAAGTGCTCTTGCTGGGGCTTTGGCTGGTTTTCATCGACGCATTCCTATCGCTCACGTTGAAGCGGGTTTGCGGACTGGCGACTTGACTCAACCGTTCCCCGAAGAAATGAATCGAAAAGTGATCGATGCGTTTGCAGACTGGCTCTTTCCTCCTACAGAGGGCGCAAAGCAAGCTCTCCTCCGTGAAGGATTAACGAAAATCGAAAATCCCACTGGAAATACAGGGATTGATGGTCTTTTTTGGGCTCGAGAAAAACTTAGAAACTTAAGCTATTGGCCTACGCACATTCCTAAACCAAAAGCAGGAAGCGCCGTTATTCTTTCGACGGGGCATCGCAGGGAAAATCTTGGAACCCCTTTGTCCAGAGTTTTGAAAGCTTTGGGAGATCAGGTTCGAGAAAACGAGAATTGGGTTCTTTACCATGTGGCCCATCCGAATCCCGAGGCCACCCGAAATGCGCAAGAGGCTCTCCAAGGAGTCCCGAGAGCCTATGTTTTGCCTCCCCTCAGTTATCCAGATTTTACCTGCATGTTGGATGTTGCAAATGTGGTGGTATCCGATTCGGGAGGGATCCAAGAAGAGGCGCCGAGTTTTGGCGTGAAAATTCTAATCACCCGAGAAGTGACAGAGAGGCCGGAAGTTTTATCGTGCGGAGGAGAGCTAGTCGGCACCCACCCCGAGAATGTTGTGCGTGCACTCAAAAAAGCACTCTCAGATTCAGGTACTAAACTCACATCTCAAATCACTCCTTTCGGCGATGGGAGAGCGAGCACACGAATTGTAGCCAGAATGTTGGAGGATTTGGTTGGGGAGTCTGGCTCCATCACAGCGTAACAAAGAAGTATCAGATTAAGTTGGAGCAACGCAGCTATGTGGAATGACTTCTTGACGGTACTCGCAGTATTCTTGGGTGTAGTTTTCCTGATAGGTTCGGTCGATGATCTTTTCATAGATCTCTGTCATTGGATTGGGGGACTAAAGCCCAGAAAAATTCCCCTTGAAGCTTGGAGGAAATGGAAAGATCAACCCGAGAGACCCATTGCCGTAATGATTCCGGCGTGGAAAGAGGCCAGTGTTCTAGAGTCCATGGTCCGAACCAATCTCTCCCGAATTCAATACGACAACTATAAGTGGTACATCGGCGTCTATCCTAACGACATTGAAACGGTAGAAATTGCTCAAGCTCTTGAGAAGGCTTACCCTAGCAAAGTTCAAGTCGTCGTAACCGATCGTCCAGGTCCAACCTCAAAAGCACACTGTTTAAACTGCATTATCCGGGTGATTGATGAATCTGCTCAGAGGGCAAGAGCTGAGGGAGTTAAAAGCAAGCAGTTTGTCCCTCACTTTGTTGCCATTCATGATGCGGAGGATGTGATTCACCCTGATTCTTTTACTGCGGTGAATGCTCAGGGGGGTCATCTCGATTTTGTTCAAATTCCAATTTTTTCTCTTCCTGTTTCGGCGAAGCTCTGGGTTGCTGGTACTTATCTTGATGAGTTCTCAGAAATTCACATGAAAGAAATTCCAGTTCGCGAAATGCTGAATATGCCGATTCCTAGTGCTGGAGTGGGCACGTTCTTCAGTTGGAAAATCTTGTCGGTCTTGGAAAAAAGATTTGGCTATTGCTTCAACGAAAATAATCTGACTGAGGATTACGAGATTTCTCAAAGAATCGCTCGATTAGGCGGCTTGCAGACCTTTCTTTTGATTCGAGATCAAAACGGCCAGATTCTCGCAACACGAGAATACTTTCCCGATGCAATGGGACGTTCTGTGAGACAAAAGGTGCGGTGGACTACTGGAATCGCGCTGCAAACCTTGAACCAATGGGGCTGGTTTGGTCCATCCAAAACGCCTGGATACTATTTTAAGAATATTGCGGCCGCCTATGGCCTTTTTCGAGATCGAAAATCCCTCTGGGCGAATCCTGCAGCGCTCGCCGCGTGGACACTTCTATTCGTTGTCGTGGCCTCCGGAGCCAAGATCTCAAACCACCCTTGGGTTCACCTTCTCCTCTTGGTGAACTTGGTCCTCTTCGCATTAAGAATGGTTCAAAGAGCTAGATTTACCAACATGGTCTATGGAAAAGTTCATGGC
>JACPOE010000007.1 GCA_016185105.1 Bdellovibrio sp. | reverse complement strand
TTGCCACAATAATATTAGTATTCAAAGCGACAGCAATCGAAACTTTCACGCCGCCCGTGCTTGCAGTAAACGTCGGAGAATAGAAGTTTAGGCCCACCCCTACCGCAATTTGGGTCACAAACGAAATCGACCCCACATCAATAAATGTTCTGCCAAATGATTTCAAAAAATCTCCAGCACTTGGATCAAAGAGGCCTACACCCGCAATTGCGCCTAAACTACCTGCCAAGTATTCAGCTGCTAGATACCGATCGGCATACATAAAGCCTTTGGCAAAGTTTAGTGCACCTAGACCTATGCCGTCTCCCGCTGCCAGTGACTGACTCGCCCATGATATCCCATTAAATATATCCGCGACACCGATAGTAGCTGCGCCTATACTTGCGCCCGTCAATGCACCTGAGAGAAAGTGCTCCCAACTCCAGCCTTTTTGGGCAGAATTAATTGTTCCTCCGAGGGCTGCAAGAATCCCAATAAGGAGTAAATCGTCAATTCCAAATATTGCCCCAGATGGATCTTCAAAACCCTGTGGCGAGTTTCCGCAGTAGGTTGTCCCGTTCACTACTGTCACAGGATTCTGCTGTTGCCCAGGGTTTGGATCTTTCTGCAAAAACCTACCCGTATTTGGATCGTAATACCGAGCCCTGTAATACATGTAACCACTTTCAGAATCCCGTTCACGGCCAGTGAAGCCGTATGACGTGTTCAAAACGGGATTTGCCGTGATATCTGCCGCATTGGCATCTTGAATGCCCAGCAAGATTCCAAAGGCACTGTAGAGATAACGCTGGATTTTGCTTCCGCTGTTGCTTGCGACTTCAGTGATCGTGCCTTGGCCGTCTTTCAAATACTGATAAGATCCCGAAGCCTGAGCCAAACCTGCGCTCACGCCTGAGGACGTCACATGGACTGAGAGCACATCATCGGTCGCAAGAGTTGAATGTGTGTATCTCGCGAGCAAGTTATTTGAGCCGTCGTACTCCAGTAAGATTTCTTGTCCGTCGTAGACGTACCTGCGGGTGAAGGATTTGATCGGGTCATTTGGGGCAGAGTGATCCATGACCCGTTTTTGAATCCGTCTGCCCAAGGCGTCGTAGGTATAGAAAATTTCTTTGGTAGGCTGAGAGACGCCTCCTGCAAAGACCAGAACTCCCATCAATTGATTTTCAGAGCTGTAACTGAAGTTGGTGACGTCACTGTTGGGAAACCCGGCCTTTGCCTGCTTCTTGAAGAGGTTTCCGTTGTTGTCGTAGAAGTAATTGAAATTGTAATCCTCATTCAAACGCTGACTTTGCGGATCATAAGAGAAAGAACCGCCTTGATCCGTTTTACGATTGTAGATCGAGTCGTAGGTGAAGCTCTCACTTTGAAGGTCTGATCTTTGAGTATTTGCCGCCGCAGGATTAGTTGCAGTCAGAAGCTGATTGTTATCGTCATAGGCGAGAGTTCGGTTAGCATCAAGCGTCGTAATTCCGATGCGATTCCCCACTGCGTCGCGAGCGTAACCAAAGCTCGAGAGCGTCACTCCACCATTTTTGTGAACCAAGCTTGTGAGAAAGTTCGTATCGTCAAAACTCACCGTACTCGTTGAGCCAGGACGTGTGATCTGGCTTAAGCGATTCGAAGCATCAAAGCTGAAAGTGTAAACTTCCGATCTTGGATTGGTGAGCGTATTGAGTCGGTCGGCGTTATCGTAGCTGTAGGTTGTAGTGACGTTGGTGGGTAAAACTGGTCCGAAATTGATGCTAGAAAAGACGTGTCAAAATCAGTCTTCGGTTTCTTCATGTAGGCTCACTACCACCACACCGACTGTT
>JACPOE010000006.1 GCA_016185105.1 Bdellovibrio sp. | reverse complement strand
TCCTTAGAACAACCCAAAATACAAGCGATGTTGTGACCATCTTGGACTTGTTGTCAGCGGTGGACGCAATTGTCGAACGATCGAGAGCAAGGGGAATCGTAGAAGGCCTAACGGACGATGTTTGCCAACTTCGGTATGCTCTTCGAACGGATGACATCCAGCCGGGCGATGTCTTAATCTCTAGTGGTCTAGGGGGAATTTTCCCGAAAGGCGTGACTGTTGGAACTGTTTCCAAGGTTAACCGCAAACCCTATGGGATTACCCAAGAGGTCGAGGTCCGCCCCAGTGTTGATTTTTCCAAACTGGAAGAGGTCTTAGTGGTCACTAACGGGGAAACTGAATGACCCGGCTTCTTTTGCGAGCTCTCAACGCACCTATTCTGATCTTATTTGTTTTGATTGGCGTGGCGCTCCAGAGTTCTTTGTTCAGTTCCTGGCCCCTCTCTTATTTCCAGCCCGATGTGGTTCTCCTGGTTGTGATTTGGTGCGCCCTAAGACGCGGTTTCGGCGAAGGGGGTGTTCTAACGCTCGTTGTTGGCGAGATCGCCGAGCTTCATACCGCTGCACCGCAGGGACTCTTTCTGATTACCTATATGGGAATCTACCTCTGCGTCCGTTTTGCTTCGCGTTTCGTAGTGATTCCCTCTTTGTTTTCCCTAGCAATGATCACGCTCTTTAGCTCGGTGGCCTGGAAACTTTTCATTCTGATTGTGCTTTCTCTTTTGGGCACTGGGTCGAATCAACTCAGGCATACCTTCACTTTTCTATTTCTTGGCGCGGCGGTTGAGGGGATATTCTCCTTATGGTTTTTTAAAGTTTTGGATCGTTTTGATTGGCTCACTTTCAAGAATCACCGGGCTCACCAGGTCCTGGAAGACGAACTGCAACTGGATAGCGAAGGTTTTTAAATGGCTTTTTTGGGGCAAGAAGAACAGGTCAGGGAACTCCAGGATCGATTTAAGTTCCTGTACGTTGCCCTCTTTATTGGACTAGGCCTCTTAGTTTCTCGTTTGGTCTATCTTCAGGTTCTCAAGGGCGATCAGATGCGCCAGTACTCCGAGGAAAATCGAATCAAGCGAGTCAAAGTAGCTTCCCCCCGAGGAATGATTTTTGACCGAAACCACCGCCTTCTGATTGATAATCGACCCGATTTTGATTTGGAAATCATCCCGCAATACCTCAAGGAATCGAAGCAGGAAAAGCCAGTCATAGAAAGACTGGCTAAGATCCTGAAGACTTCTGAAAAAGAAATTCTCGATGTACTCGAAAAGGCGAAGGGCCAGCCTTCTTTCATGCCCGTAAAAATTAGGACCGACCTTACTCGAGACGAAGTCGCCCAAATAGAAGTTCGAAAAATTGATATGCCAGGCGTCGAGGTCCGCGAAGAAATCAAGCGGACCAATATCTTCGGAGACATTGCGGCACACCTTTTGGGCTACATTGGTGAGGTCAATTCCACAGAACTTCCGATCGTCAATAAGAAGGAACAAAAATACCGCCTCGGCGATAGCATTGGCCGCTTTGGTCTTGAACAAAGAATGGAAGATTACCTACGCGGCATCGATGGAGAAGACATCAAGGAAGTGGACGCCCTGGGCCGGGTAAAATTGGAACGTAAGAAAACTCGGGTCATCCAGGCTCGACTTGGAAAGCCATCCATCCCAGGAAAGAACCTGATTCTAACGATTGATCAGGACCTTCAGCAAGTAGCGACGGAAGCCTTTGGAGACAAAATTGGATCGGTCGTGGCCATTGATCCGCGAAACGGCGAAGTCTTGGCCATGCTCTCACGACCCTCTTTTGATCCCACTTCGTTTTCGCGCGGAATTCCCCTGACAACCTGGAATCGCCTTCTTAACAACGAGAATCACCCCTTACGAGACAAGACTCTCCAAGATCATTATTCTCCTGGCTCAACTTTCAAAGTGATCACTGCGATCGCTGGATTAGAAGAGGGAGTGATCGATGAAAACACCAAATTCCATTGCCCAGGCGTGATTAAGATCGGGAACCGACTTTACCACTGTCACTCCAAACATGGAGAAATGAACGTGGTCCGGGCGATTACTCAATCTTGCGACGTTTTCTTTTACCGCGTAGCTCAGAAATTGCGAAGTGTGGACGATATGCTAACCTCTATGGGGCCATTGGAAATGGTGGCTACCTTTACAAGCCTTACATCGTAAAAGAAATTGAATCCTTTGAAGGGAAGGTTCTTAAGAGTTTTCAACCAGAGCAACTCGGGCAGCAGGCAATACTTCACCATAGGACTGTTGAGCTTGTAAAACAGGGACTATGGGGCGTGATCAACACTCCTATTGGCACAGCCTACCAACAACGCCTCCCTGGGATGGACTTTGTAGGCAAGACCGGAACAGCCCAGGTCATTCGACTGGCCGCTGAAAAAATCAACACACGCTGTGAATCAATGAAATTCCGAGATCGCCACAACGCAATGTTTGTCGGGTTTGCGCCGGTAAAAGATCCTGTGATTTCGGTCGCTGTCATCGGCGAGCATGCCTGCCACGGAGGTTCCGGAGCAGCCCCCATCGCACGCGCCGTCATTAAGAAATATTTGGAAAAGAAATTTCCGCAACTTTATGGTGAAAAAGTGCTGGCCAGCCGCCTTAAATCCATGGGACAAAGCACCCTTGTTCCCAAAGCAAAAGTCGTTGAAACCGAGGATGAAGGCTACGCAGAAGGACCAGATCCAGAAGCTCAGGACAGTGTTCATGAGTCAACACAAACGGGAACCCCAGGACAAACCTTGCCTCCGGGTGCTCCTCATCCAACTGAAGGCGTTTTAGAGCCTGAGCGTGGTTCGCGCCCAGAGTCCAAAACTGATTGAAAAGGAAGCTGAGTTATGACCCATTCCTCCATGGAAAGCCCGCTGATTCCCGATCATGGCGAAACACGCATGGGGATGTACGAAGAAGAGTTGAAAAGATTCAACTGGAGCTTAATCGCTCTAGAAATTGTTCTTTTTGGCATTGGTCTATGGAATCTAGTCAGTGCCACAGGAGTCCAAGACAAGTCTTTGGGATTATACAAGAGCCAGGCTGTTTGGTTTGGAATCGGAATGGCCGCGACGGCGGTTATTCTACTCCTCCATTATTCACTTTTGTCACGACTGGCCTATTTCATCTATTTCTTTAATCTGATTTTACTCGGAGCCGTTCTGTTCTTAGGACGCTCAGGAATGGGAGCCAAACGCTGGTTAGGTTTTGGAGCCTTTCGAATTCAACCTTCTGAATTTATGAAGCTCTCCATTGTAATCTGCCTGGCGAAATACTTTGAAACGGATCAAACAGTCGGTGGATATGGATTTCGGGATCTAGTACTACCTACGCTTTTAGTCATTTTGCCGTGCGGATTAATTATGCTCCAGCCAGACTTGGGCACGGCTTTGATCATTCTCCTCACATTCATGACCATGATGATGTTCATGAAAATTCAAGCCAAAACACTGATTGTTTTAGCCATTTGTTCGGCAATTGCCCTCCCTGGAATCTATCGCTTTGGCCTCAAGCCTTACCAACGTCAACGTTTGATTTCCTTTTTAGATCCAGGCGCCGACCCTAAAGGTTCTGGTTATAACTCGATTCAATCGATGATTGCTGTGGGAAGTGGACAGCTCTTTGGAAAGGGTTATCGAAAGGGTACACAAAGCCAGCTGAACTTTCTCCCAGAACACCACACTGACTTTATCTTTTCTGTCTTTAGCGAGGAACACGGCTTCACAGGCTGCATTATATTAATCATGGTCTATATGGTCTTCATGTTAAATGGCCTTTCTGTTGCCTACCAATCCCATGACAAATTTGGAATTCTTCTTGCTCTGGGAATAATGACGACGTTTTTTTGGCACATCTTTATTAATCTCGGAATGGTCATGGGACTCTTGCCGATCGTGGGTGTCCCCCTGCCCTTCCTAAGTTATGGGGGTTCCTCTCTGATTACCTCCATTTTGGGAGTTGCAATTTTAACAAATATTGCGAATAAGAAATTCATGTTCTGAAAATTTGAAGATTGGATACAATCTTTAATGAAGGTTCATCGGCAATCGCTAGGAGCAAAAAATGAATAAAAATTTAAAATGGGCTGTCCTATCCTTGAGCGTTATTGGCATGGGAATGGCAATGCCAAGTTGCCCCGGTCAACAGGCCATGCAACAGCAGATCGAGGCTCTTCAAACCTCGAACACGGACATGCAGAAAAAAGTTTCGGCCTTGAGCAAGGACGTCGCAACTTTACAGGCTGAAATGAATCAAGCTAAAGAGCTGATTCCTCAGATGACCAATGTCATTCAGGCACAGAAGGCTGCCATGGAACAATTAGAGGCCACAGTTAAGGACATCCGAGCCCATACGGTTAAGGGCAAGAAGAAATAATCCTTTTGTCCTGGACTTTATATACCGAATGAAATAAGTCCGTTATTCCATGAACGGACATGCCAGCCTTTCCGAGGTCAAAAGATACTACCCTTACAGTCAGTACCTTTTGGATACTTTCGGAGGAAAGACTTATAAGATTGTTGTAGCAAGCGGACTCACCTGCCCAACTCGGGACGGGAAACTAGCTAAGGCCGGTTGTGCATTTTGTGATGTTCGGGGGTCTAGCTCATTTTTTGGAAAAAAGGGCCGTGGAGGAAGCGTTCAAGAGCAGATTTTGAAGCGCCTCCCCGAAATTCGCGATCGGTTTAGCGCCACCCGGTTTTTGGCCTATTTTCAGAGCTACACCAACACCTATTCTGATGTGAATTATTTAAGAGAGATTTACGAGGCTGCCCTGGCTGTTCCGGAAATTCAGGGCCTCTGTATCGGCACTAGACCCGACTGCCTTCCTCCGGCTGTTTTAGAGTTACTCGAAGAGCTTGCTCAAAAAACTTACGTCTCTTTAGAATTAGGGGTGCAGTCCTTTGAGAACTCCACACTGGACTGGTTGGTGCGGGGTCATGACCGAGACTGCTCCTTAGACGCGCTAGAACGCCTCCGTACCCATGCCCCCAGTGTTCATGTTTGTGTGCACTTGATGTTCGGATCCCCTACGGATTCAATCTCTGGAGCCAGAGAAGCGGCTCAGATTTTAAACCAGGCCGGCATCCGCGGCGTTAAGCTTCACCAGCTGATGATCTTGGAAAATACGGAACTCGCAGAGCGCTTCCGGGCTCAGCCATTTCCAACTTTAGAACTCTCCGATTATGCTGAAAAAGTCAGCGAGTTTATCGATCATTTATCACCCAAAATCTACCTAGAGCGGTTGTGTGCAACAGCAACCCATAAGGAAGAATGTATCGCACCAGCGTGGTCGCGGCAGCGTTGGGAACCCCACAATGTCATTCGTTCTGTTCTTGAAAAAAATGGAACCCTCCAGGGCAGGTTTTCCGCTGAGCAAGCCCAGGGAACCTAACTCGATGGACTTTATCGACACCCTGGAGGGCTAAAAGAATTTACAATCCGATTTCTTCGGGAGGGCAATGGTAAGCATTTCCCGTCATGGTAACGTCGGTCTGACCCAAATGTCCGCTGTACTTGCCGCTGCTGCCGGTTTGGCCAGCACGGTCGGTTTCAAGCTGAACATAGTTAGCACCGAGTTCTAATGCACGATTCCTCATGTCATTAAGGGAACCTTGAGCTAGGGCTTTATTGCTGGTGTAGGCGCCAGTAAACGATCCACCTTGTTCACCCACGACAGCACCCATAAATTTACACCCTTTAGGAGCATCTTTTTTTGAAACGATAATTCGTTCTGCACCGGGGTGAAGAGCGGTAGCTGCGCATCCAAAAAACAGACTCACTAAGCCAATAACAACACTGACACGTAAAAACTTTAACATTCTTAAGTTCCTTTTCTTAAATAACGCTATTTGTCGCATTAGAACAAAGCTAACAGTGAAAATCAAGTAACCCTAAGCGTTATCTACTGCGCTATCTACTGAAGGTTAAGCCGTCCTTCGCCGCACTCAGGGAGACCACACCCAGAAAAGGTAGGAAATACGGAGAGTTGAGCACACTCTTTGATTATTGGAATATCCACCTTTTTTTCTTTTATTACCCAAACAAAATAAACTGAAGTAAATCAGACAACTTTCCGATAGGTAGGTGATGCGATTCTCTTTACCAGCATTAATCATCAGCGGCCTTTCTCTCGGTATCTCTGTCAGCACTGGCTGCAAAGAGCCTGATAAAACAGTGCCGCTTATTTATTCAGTCAAGGTTCCTAAGAGCAGAAAGTTAAACGCCGAACTGGAACAGCTAGAACAAAGTCACAGACTTCAAAGCGCCGATCGTCGAGCAATTGAACAAGAACTCTCATTCATACAGCGAGGACTTGGAGTTCCTGAAGGACTTTTATGGTGTCTCATTTACACAAAGAGTCAGCTTGACCATACCAAGAACATGAACTCTACGTCTGCCACCAAAGGACTTGGCCAGCTCAATGAAATCGCACTTGCGGAATTTAACCACGATCGTGATTTTTATGATCCTAGAACCAGCACCTTTTTTAAAAGACATCTTCGTCTAGGAGATAGCCTGGTCAATTTTTCAATTAATGACCTTCCCACCCTCGCTGCGGAGTCTCCGGCAACACTAGATTCTGAAAACACTCGAGAGCCTAGCTCCACGGCACTATCCGGCCAAGAACCCCAAAATATCACATTGAATCGCGTCCAAAACACTGAATTGAACGCAGACAGCTACTTTCGCATACCAGTTGGAGTTGTGACCACTGCCTCATATCTAAACAACAGATATTTACAGCTTAGATCAGCCCTCGATCACCTGGGAATTGCCTATGATCCAGTGATCCTATGGTTTTTCGCTGCCGCCGCATACGAAGGGGGAACACGCTCTGTTTTCACTGTTTTAACTCACGAACTCATTTCTCGGGGCGAAAAGAATCTGAGCCATATTTTGTCGGACATGGAGACTGCGAAAACTTTCCTAACCCAAAAAGAAAACCTGGAATATCCTATCAGCACGCTGTCAGGACCAGATAGCCCAAGAGGCTTAGCTTCTGAGTCGGAATCCAGCAAAAAAATTCAATCTATCACTCGAACTATGGAGAATATTATGTCCTGTCTTTTACCGGAGGCAAAGGTTCTATGAAAAAACCTTCCCACTCTCCCTTCTGGTTTCTAGGGGACAGAATCTTAATTTTCGTCTTTGCAGTCTTTGATGTGGTCTTAATTTATTTCGCCCACCAACACTTTCAGACACTAAAAACTCTGACTTCTGATCCAGCTTTTTTAAAACCAGCCGTTGCAGAAAAAATGAACATCGAGGAAATGAAGAAACTCGCTGAACAAAAGTCTTGGGATGTGTTGGAAAATGTCAGAGCCAGTAAAGCTTACTCGTATCTAGAGTCTAATACTCGACCTTCTCCAAATGCCGCGCTCTATTTTTACCCCGAGACATTGCCGGATAATTCTTTTGAAAGGGAATTTGCTTTGAAGGAACTCCAATCGGCGCTGAGCGACCTAAAAAAGCATGCTCGCGCCAAAGAACTCAGCCGAGCCGAATTGGCTTATCAGCAATTAGAGTCGAGAATCCGAAACTATGAAATCGGAGGAGCCTCTGAAAATATTAAAATCAGTGCTGAGGCTGTGACTTATTTAGCGATCTATCGCCATCTCATTCAGTGAGCAAAATCAGGCTTGTTGCGCCTGCCAGTCCCGATGCTTCTCAGTTCCACGAGCAGTACCAAAAATACTTCTAAGCTGACCGCAAGCTGCTAAAATATCGCGGCCTTTAGAAATGCGAATCGTTGCAGTCACTTTTCGATCGACCAGGTACTTTTGGAACTTCTGCACATTTTCATCAGATGGACGTTTAAAATCCGAACCGGGGTGTTCGTTAAACGGAATGAGATTCACCTTGGAAGGAATTCCACGAAGAAGGTCGTAGACTCGAGCGGCATCTTCCAAAGAGTCGTTGATGTCTTTCAACAATACATATTCAAAAGTGATTCGGCGATGACTCCCGAGCGGGTATTCTCGACATGCCTTCATCAGGCTCTCAAGATTCCACTTCCGGTTGACCGGCATAATTTTAGACCGTTGCTCATCGTGGGAGGCATTGAGAGAAATTGCCAGGGACACATCCACCCGCCGCCCCAGCTCTTCAATGGCGGGAACTAAACCACTCGTACTAATAGTCACTTTACGCTTAGAGAAGCCCAGACCATCCTGATCTAGCAGTATGAGACAAGCCTTCACAACGTTTTCGAAATTGTGAAGAGGCTCGCCCATTCCCATAAAAACAATATTTGTAATAGGAGCAAGCCGCCTGAGTTCATAGACTTGGGTAACAATCTCGTGAACCCCTAAATGACGATCTAATCCTTGAATTCCAGTGAGACAAAACTTGCACGCCATCGCGCATCCGACCTGACTCGAGATACAGGCAGTCAGCCTTTTCCAATTGGTAGATTTTAAATCATCCTGGGTGGCTTTGCCTGAATAGATGCCACGGGAGCCCACTGCATGGGGACCGGCTGGAACCTTTTTCTCTTCTTCAAGGTCTTCGGCAAGATCGACCGCGCTTTGAAGAGCGGCGGGAATGATGACACTTTCGATCGTTTTGGAATCCCCGAGGGACCACAAAAACTTATGAGTGCCATCCAGTGCTTGTTGATTTAATTGGGGAGTCAGACGAAAAATGGCGATATTTTCTTTCAGCCATTGTCTCAGATCTTTCGAAAGATCAGTCATCTGATCCCAATCGGTTTGACCCCGCTGATATACCCAGTGAAAGAGCTGTTTGGCACGGTAGCGAGCCCGCTTCTCTGATTTAACCTGGATTTCCTCGGGCGTAAGACCACCGGTCTTTTGAATGCCACTTAAAGGCAATAAAAGTTGAGCGAGTTCAGATTGGGTGAGCGACTGAAAATAGATCATTCTGGTCAGTCTTTTACCGGTAACCCCTTATTTTTGCAAGGGACAATCCTAAAATGAATAACTCTATTGGGGTCCGCTATAACTTAGGTAGCGAGAACTACTCGGTTTCTTCCGCCTGTCTTGGCTGCATAGAGCGCCTTATCGGCGGCCTTAAGCAAGGTGGAAGAGGACTCAATATCTGCTCGAAGCTCAGACACGCCCATACTGGTTGTGACTGGGAGACGCTTGCCCTCATAAACAAAAGCATGCGTTTCTACTGCTAAGCGAATTCTTTCCGCAATTTCCTGAGCCCCTTTAGCAGGGGTATTGCCTAGCAGAATGACAAACTCTTCTCCTCCGTACCTAGCAAAAATATCCTTAGGTCGGATATGCCCGGTCCGAATCAGGTTTGTCAGCTCCTTCAAAACATAGTCACCAGCATCATGACCGTAAGTGTCATTTACTTTCTTAAAATGATCCAAGTCAAAAAAGATCACACTAAACTCTGTATGAAGGGCTTTGGCTCTCTTGAACTCCGCTTCGAGAGCTTCCAATAAATAACCTTTATTGTAAATTCGGGTGAGTGGATCCGTATGAGCCGCCGATCCAAGATTGCCGTAGAAAAGAATTTCGAGCTCCCCAGCCGGCAAAAATTTCAAAATCGTGTTTCCAACTTTAACCATGTCTTCTTTAACAAGAATCACAGAGGCGCCAGAATCTACCTTTTTGTCATTTACAAACGTACCGTTCGAAGAACCCAAATCTGTAAGCTTTACCCCACCGCCTTCTTTGCTGACCTTCGCATGCTTGCGGGAGATGCTCTGATCAGCAACGCTAATCTCCACTCCCGGATCACGCCCGATCGTCATCTCAGGAGCGGTCAGAAAAAATCGATGTCCTTGAGGTGAGCCTCGAATAATAATTAAACAGGCCTCCTGCTCTTTTGCTTTTTGTAACTCAGCTTTTAGAGTACTTTGATCCCCGAGTAGGACTGTTGTTTTATCTGTAGACTCATCTGATGAATTATTGTCTGCCATTTAACATCAGATTAGTTGGATACGCGGCAAAGTTCAACACCCTAATTGCTAAAACTTCCCTCGCCACCTTGACTGAGAGCCTGATGAATATAGACCTTCCCCTCTTCCACTCCCGGCTGATCAAATGGATCCACTTCCCACATCACTCCAGTAATTGCTGTTAGAGTGCAAAACATGAAATAGAGCGCACCAAAAGAGCGTTCGTCGAGCTGATCAATTCCAATAGAAATATGTGGTCTGTTTTGTTTTGTTAAGACAAGAGAGATCGCCTGATATTCAACCCTCAACAGCTCATGCAAGGTATGACCCTCTAAGAGTTTCAGAGTTGGGTAACCGCGACGGTCCTGCGAAATAATAGACTTCGGAATTTTGACTTCGTCATCGACTCGATCCACCGTAATAAAAAAGGTGACTTTATCGTCTGGTCCGTCGCGAAGAAGTTGCAAAATACTGTGCTGATCCACGGCCCCTAATGCCGAAAGAGGGGTAAACCCCTTACCATTTTTTCCCAGACTCTCGGCCCAGAGTTGAGTGAACCAGGAGCCCACTGACTTAAGACGAGTCGCGTAGGGCATACAGACGTGAACGGATCGGGCAGGAAAATAACGGATCAGTTCATGCGCCAAAATAAAAACAGGATTTTTTTCAAACCCCGATTTCTCAGCCGTTTTTTCAAAATAGTCTCGAACCTGCGCGGCACCGAGCAAAAAAGAGGAAATATCCAGCCCAGCCAGAGCGGCTGGAAAAAGACCTACGGGCGAAAAAACACTGTACCGACCTCCCAAGGAAGGATGAATCGACAAGGCCATCAGGCCTTCCTGCTGCGCCAACTCACGAAGGTCTCCTTTTTTTGGGTCCGTAATTGCGACAAAATGGGTTTTCCAGAGGCTCCGGCCTAACCATTCTAATGCCAGCGCAGTTTGAGCCATCGTTTCAACGGTCGCACCGGATTTGGTGACTACACAAACCAGAGTGGACTCTTTCCGAAGCGACTGAGTCTTATATTTCCAGTCTACCGGATCTGGGTTTTCCAAAAAGTGAAACCGAATTCCTGACCGTGACCGATCCTTGAGGCCTTCAATTAAGCTTATCGGGCCCAATGCACTGCCACCAATGCCCAAGAAAAGGCAGTCCGTGAAAATTTTCTTTTCTAAAAGTAAGGTGGCCAGCTCACAGGTTGGCTTCACTTGGTTAAGCTCATCTGTATGAGGAGAATCAAAAAAACCCACATCGTGACTGGAAAGGCGGGCTTTCAATTTCCCCCAGACTTCCGTCATAGAAGTTAGGTCGAGGTCGTATTTTCGGGGTAAATGAGTCCAATCCAGTGTGATCGGCGAGTGGCCGAGCCTTGATGCAGTAATTGCCATAGTCTTTACCTTTGCTGAGTTTAGCTCTGCAGCCTTATTTTCCTTTAGCCAGTGCACGCCCAATGACCAATCGCTGGACCTGGTTGGTCCCCTCAACGATCTGGAGAACTTTGGCTTCTCGCATGTAACGTTCTACTGGAAAATCCTGAGTATAACCTGAGCCTCCCAGTACTTGCACGGCGTCGGTGGTAACACGCATCGCCATATCGGTGGAAAAAACTTTAGCTATGGCGGCCTCCTGAGTAAAGGGCAATCCCTGATCCTTCATCCACGCCGCCCTTTGAACTAAGAGTCGAGCCGCGTCTAATTGCACCTTCATATCTGCGAGAAGAAAAGATACCCCTTGAAAATCCGCAATGGCCTTCCCGAACTGTTCCCGATGACGTGCGTGGTTGACAGCAACATCGAGGGCAGCCCGCGCAATTCCTAATGCGGTAGCGCCAATGTTGATTCTTCCTGCATCCAAAGCATTTAGGGCAATTGTAAAACCCTGTCCCTCCTGCCCAATCCTATTTTCCACCGGAATTTTCGCGTTGTTAAAAACAAGTTCGACCGTATGAGAAGAATGGCAGCCCATTTTCTTTTCACGTTTTCCGATCTGAAGTCCAGACATCCCTTTTTCAACAATAAAAGCCGAAATACCTTTGGGACCCGGTTCACCGGTACGTGCCATCAAAATGAGTGTATCGGCTGAATCACCTTGAGTCGTCCAAAGCTTGGTCCCGTTGACCAAGTAGTGATCTCCCGATTTTTTTGCCGTCGTCCTTAGGCTGCCCGCATCAGACCCCGACGAGGCCTCGGAGAGACTGAAAGCACCAATCGCTTTACCTTCTGCTAAAGGTGGAATGTACTTTGACTTCTGACTCTCATTTCCAAACTGATTCAAAATGCTCTGAGTCAGGCCAGTGACTGCCACACTAATCGCATAGGCAGCGCCCCCCGCAGCTAACTCTTCTATTGTTGCAATAGCCTCTTGATAGCCCAGTCCGGCACCGCCCAGACTCTCAGGCAATGGAATTCCAGTCAGCCCCAAATCCCCAAGCTTCCGAATCCACTCAGGGCGGAAACGCTCTGCGGCCTCATCCTCCTGGACATGAGGGAATAGTTCCTTTTCAACAAATTTACGGGTTAAAGCCCTAAGTTCACGCTGAACAGAAGTCTCTTGAAAGTCCACTTTCCCTCTCCCCTTGTCTGACTCTATTTTAGGCGTCTACTACTTCATTTCCCAGAATTTGTCGGGCGATGACGATCCGAAGAATCTCATTCGTTCCCGCCCCGATTTCCATTAATTTAGCGTCCCGCATATAGCGCTCGACTGGAAACTCACGCGTGTACCCATAGCCACCCAAAATCTGAATCGCATCCAAGGCAACCTGGGTAGCCATCTGGCCACTCTGCAATTTGGCTTTGCCAGCCATCATACTGGCTTCTTTGCCAGTCATTAGACCTAGATCCCACATTTTTGCGGCTTGGTAGGTTAACGAACGACAAGCCTCGTACCAGGAGGAAGCCTCGGCAATTCTCTCTTGAATCTGCTGAAAGGCGCCAATAGGTTTTCCAAAGGCCTTTCTCTCTTGTGCATACCGGGAAGCCACTTCAATAGCAGCCCGAGCAACCCCTAGGGAAATCCCAGAAATGGTAATCCTCTCTAGATCGAGATTCTTCATCATCATCTTAAGACTGGAGTTTTCCTCTCCAACTCGGTTCGAAGAGGCGACCTTACAATCAGAAAAAACAAGCTCACCTGTCGGCGACGCCCGCATTCCCATTTTAGAGAACTTTTTTCCAGTAGAGAATCCCTTCATCCCACGCTCTACAATAAAAGTAGAAATTTCCTTGCGACCCTCTCCAGTCCTTGCATAACAGTAAAAAACGTCTCCCACGGGGCCATTGGTAATCCAAGTCTTGGTTCCGTTTAAAACGTAGTGATCCCCCTGACGCACGGCTTTAGTCTTCATACCCAAGGCATCCGAACCAAAATCAGGCTCAGACATTCCCATTCCGCCGATGGCTTCCCCCGAAATGAGCCTGGGTAGGAGCCTCTTTTTTTGTTCGGCAGTCCCGTTCACACCAATCTGATTCACACACAAGATCGAATGTGCAAGGTAGGACAGCGTGGTCGATGCATCCACCGCTCCCATTTCTTCCATCACAATTGTCGCCGCTACGGCATCTAAGCCTGCGCCGCCATCCTCTTCGGAAACAGTGATACCGAGTAGCCCCAGATCCCCCATTTTTCTAAATGCTTCGAGATTAAAACCTTCTTCGTGGTCGAGCTTCTCAATGCGGGGTGCCAATTCATCTTGAGAAAACTGTCGGACAGTTTTTTGGAGCATTTGATGTTCTTCAGAAAAAAACCACATAGGGGTGACTCCTTCACTTGTACGTGCCATAATTCATAACATGATGGGGGGCAACGTCAATCCATACCCGGTTCTTCTTCTCGTAAATTATTGGGAAATGAGCACCCAAACCTTAGCTGCGCGACTTGATGATTTGATCAAGCGGGGCGTGACTCAGGTTGGAACTTTCATTCCTTGGCAGGCTGCAGAGTCTGACATTTCGCATGCGCTGATTCGTTTTTTGCAGGCTTCTTCCGAACGGAAAATCCCTGTTTTCTTGATTCTCAGTCCAGAGCTTGGAATTCACTACCCAAATTCGGGACTGCCAAAAAACAGCGTAACCAAAAAAGAAAATACTGCGGCTCATTGTCACGCAGATAAAGTTTCAATCCATCTTCCGCCAAACTCTTTTGGGTTACCTTCCTTTTTCTCTGCTGAATTCAACAAACGTTATTACAGTTATCTTGCTCGGATGGACAGTCTATTTTCGGACCTTCTCAGAAATTCGCCGTCCTTAATGAAACAGACTACCGTCTGTTTGAGTGGGAGCTTTTGGAAATATTTTCGGTCTCCAAAAGCATCTAGCATCGCTCCGTTTGCTGGGCCTGCTGGAGACTATTCAGCCCCAGCCGCATTAGCTTTTCGCCAGAGAGTGGAAAGTCTCTACGCTCAGAGAGAATTCTCTGATCCCAATGCAGCAGCTGCAAATCGCTGGAAAACTCGGGCAATGGAAGATTCTAATCGAAAATGGTTCTACCAGCACTCCGAGGATGTGTTTCGATCGCGATCACACAGAACCTTGAAAAAGAAATCAGCCGGACTAAAACTTTCCGAACTCGAAATCTTTACTCCGGAAGCCGACCCGTCGATGACCTATCAACGGTTCTTTCAAATGATTGGCGGAGCAGGACCCGATTTTATCCGCCTCTCTGGGTATTTGGACGAAATCAGCGTGCGAGCTTCCAGCACTGACTCCGCAATAAACACGCCTTTGATTCATTGGAGTTCATTGGGTGGATTTCGAAATTTGAGTGAGCCCGAGCGCCAATTTCTTATTTTAAAATCAGTCCTACTCACTGCGACTCGCCGAGGCGGTGTCCTCCTTGAGGATGGTGATTGGCTCAACCTTTCAGCCGCGTTCCGGTCCAGATTGGAAAGCCTAATCCGCACCCTCACTCATGACGGGGCTTTTCAACTAAAGAGTCCGGTCCTCTACCTTTGCCCACACTTGTGGTCTGGAGCAGGAACTCTTTGGGAAGAACTCTATTCTCAGCTCGGACCTCAGACTCGAATGTTCGCCTCGATTGATACAGCCATCCAAGAGCCTCATAGCCACATTATCATCGTCGACCCCTCTTGGATTCTAACTCATGAGTGTGTGCAAAAGCTGGCCAATTGGGCGAAAGCCGGGCGCCTCTTGGTCCTTCCTAGAAGTACTCTGTATACCGAGTCGGCAAAACATGACTTGGAACGCCTCACTCAAAATACGCAAAAAATAGAAATCACCAACGGATTGCCTTACTCTCTCCATGCATTCGGAGACGGAAAAATTATTATTTATGAAGTTCCGACTTCCCTTTCCGCAAAAAGAGAGTCCCTTTCTGCCTGGCAGACCTTTATCAACGGAGTCCTTTCGATCGGCGAAATTCAGCCTGTTTGTCGTACGAGCGATGCTCGCTTAAAAGTGGTTTCGTACGAAATTCCAAACGATTCGGTCGCAGTTTTCGTCTTAAACAGCTCGAAGCGCCCCGTCCAAGCGGATCTCGTTTTTCCAATTGAGGTTTCGATTTCTGACTTAGGCGGGCTTTTTTCACAACAATCACGCAAACCAGAAGGCTCTGATCTCGTAAAAGCCAATCGAATTTCGCTGACTGTTCCTCCGATGGGAGTTCTCCCGCTTAAGGTCGATGGGCTAGGGCCTTTCAGCCTAAAAGAAAGACATCTCGCAGCTTTGAATGCCCGGCAGACTGAGGAAAGCGCACTCTCTTCTGCCTATTCCGAACTCCCCGGATTGGGACAAAATGGAAGCCTAGAAGAACTATGGAACTAGTTTACGATTGGAAGGGTTTTGACTCATTATTTCACCCAAAAAGAAGGGCACAGGTTGCCGACGCTGAGTTCCCTATTTTTGTCATCCTTCCTTCTTCTACTGATTCAGCGGAAAAAACTGATCTCCTTTTACGTGCCAGAATTGGGATCCATTCCCAAAGAAAAGCGCAAGCACCTTCCCTCGATCGTAAGGTTTCTATCGGAGAAACACCTTTTCCCTATTCTGGGAATCTCCCTGACGACTGAAGAATGGCGTCAGTGGTCCGAAAGCCCAAACCCTTGGCCGCTCATCCTTGCTACATTGCGGACGAAGAGGGACAAACTAGCCCCAGCTAAATTGGGGATCTATTCTATGGTCGCTGCAAAAGCCTACTTGGGGTTGTAGCTGTAGGACTTCCCTTTTTCTACCGGAAAACCTGCCTCAATCCATTCGCCCATTCCACCTTGGCTAACACAAACCAAGTTTTTCAGCCCTTTTTGGACTAACGTTTGTGCCGCAATTTGAGCGCGCTTTCCTGCCTGACAATGAATGTAAACTCTTTCTAGTTTTTTAAGATCCTCAAAATGCCCCTCAACTTCATCGTATGGAATATTTGTGCTCCCTGGAACGTGTCCATCTAGATATTCCTCAGAGGACCTTACATCTAAAATAATTTCCTTGGCAGAAAGTGTTTTCAGCTTAGCATTCAAATCGGACATTGAAATTTTCTGAAACATACTGGTACCCCTTTTATTAAGCTTTAGTTCTCTCCAAAGTGCTTGCCAGTGGACCAGCAACGTGGTGAAGTCCCACCGATATGGCAAACCGAATTCACCGTCTTCCCCCTGGCCTTGCGGAAAAGATTGCTGCTGGAGAAGTTATCGAACGTCCCGCAAGCGTAGTCAAGGAGTTGCTCGAAAACTCCTTGGACGCGGGAGCAACCGAAGTCCAGGTTACCCTAGAAGAAGGTGGAAAAAACCTAATCGAAATTCTTGACAATGGCAGTGGAATGAATGCTGAAGACCTCGCCTTGTGTATCGAGCGCCATGCCACTAGCAAACTAAAGACTCTCGAAGACTTAGAAAAAATTCAAACCTTAGGATTCCGAGGAGAAGCTCTCCCTAGTGTTGCCGCTGTTTCAGACCTGAGCATCCTATCTCGCGGTTTAGACGAGGAACTGGCTTACGAACTTCGTGTTGGTGACGGAATTACGCATGAACAAGGCAAGGGCCAAGTCAGACGAGTCACCTTCGGCCACTTCTTACACTCCGCTCACGGAACTCGAATTCGGGCGAGTAGTTTATTTGCAACCCTTCCTGCGCGTTTAAAGTTTTTAAAATCTAGCTCTGCGGAAGTTGCCGCTGTGCGGGAGTGGATGGAACGTTTAGCCTTGGCTTATCCCCACGTTGGCTTTCGGTTGTTTAGTAACGAACGTACGGTTTTGGACTTGCGCCCACAGAGCGAAGCCGACCGAGCTCGTCAAATTTTATCGGACGGTGAAGACTTTCCTATTTGCTCGGCTCATTCCGAACAGGACGGAATGAGAGATCTAGGTTTGCAAATTCGAATTCACTGGCTCCAAGGCCTGAGTGCAGGAAGCAGCAAGAAACTGGTTCAAGTTGTAAATCAAAGAGCAATCAAGGATCGACTTCTGCAGCAAGCAGTGTTGGCCCCCTTTCGGCAGCTCCTTTTGCCAGGCCAATACCCTGCTGTGGCCGTGCTAATTCAAGTCAATCCGGCAGCCATCGATGTCAATGTGCACCCAACGAAATCGGAAATTCGTTTTTTAGATAGCCGAAAGGTCTTCAGTACCATTCATGAACTGGTCCGAAAGATGGTTTTGGAAAAAGGAGCTCCGGCCATTCCGAGGTTCTCCCCGTCGCTTACCTCTCAAAACCAAACCGCTGAGAAAATTCCTCAGGAGTTTTTTCCCCCCACAAAAACAGCTGAACCAGTCAGACACGAGCAAGAAACAGGGAAGTTCGCCTCGGAAGAAACTTTCACTCGGACGTCTACCTATGAATCCGTTCCAACTGAACGCCGACTCTACTGGGAAGAGACCGCGCAGAAATTGGAAGCTTCAGAGGCCGCACCATCCCGTGCCCCAGTACTGGAAAAGCCCTTATCCGAGCCATTTCCACGAGAAGGGCGCCTCATCGGAAGTCTTTTTCACACCTACTTTCTGATGGAGACTGGTGACACAGTTCTCTTGGTCGATCAGCACGCTGCCCACGAGCGAGTGCGTTATGAACTTCTTAAAAAAAGGCTTCTCCAAAAGGATTCGAATTCAGACGGAATAGTCTCCCAAACACTGTTGATCCCCGAACCCATCCGCGTTCCCCCAGAATCCTTGGAGGTTTTGGAGCGAAAAATTCCGGAACTCTCCCAGCTTGGATTTAGTGTCGAACTGCTCGGTTCAGACTCGCTGATTTTTAAGGCCGTTCCCGCCGACTGGGGAAATCGAGAAGTGAAGGCGAGACTCCGAAATTTGGTAGATCGCTGCGTCCAGGATAAAGAAGACCAGTGTAGCAATTCACTAGAGCCAAGCTCCTTAGTCGATGCTACACTTTTTGAAGGCCTTGCGAGCCAAGCCTGCCATTCGTCCGTTCGTGCTGGAGAACCTTTGGAAAAAGAAGAAATGGAAACTCTTTATCAAGACCTCCTTAAGTGTGAGCATCCCTGGAATTGTCCACACGGTAGACCTACTCTTGTAAAACTCTCAAAGAGCAAGATTGAAGAGTGGTTTCAACGAAGAGTGAATTCCAGCTGAAATGTCTCGAACAGAGAAGATGAAATCAGAGAATAAAAGAATTGGAATTTTGACCGGGCCGACTGCAACTGGAAAGTCACAAATTGCTCTAGAGTTTGCAGAAAAGTTGGGGAATGTCGAAATTATCAACGCCGACAGCCTTTTAGTCTACCGTCTGATGAACATCGGGACCGCAAAGCCATCAACAGAAGAACTTCGTCGTGTTCCACACCATCTCGTGGACATTTTAAACCCTAACGAACCTTTCACCGCTGGCGAATTTTCGCGCGCTGCACGGTCTGCGATTGAAAAAATTGAGTCCAAGGGCAAAAGAGCCTTAATTGTGGGTGGGACCGGATTCTATTTAAAGGCTCTTCTTTTTGGGATTTGGGATGCCCCAGCCACACAGCCAGAAATTCGGAAAAGATTAGAGGGTGTCTCAAACCCGGATCTCTATTCTCAAGTCCATCAAATTGACCCACGTGCTGCCGAAAAAATCGGACGTGCGGATCGCTACCGATTAATTCGAACTATTGAAATTTTTGAGACCTCAGGAAAAACTCCCACAGAGTTAGAGGAGCAAAGCCCGACCGAACCAGACCCCGCGTTCGAACTCTGGATTTTAGACAGACCGACGGAAGAACTTCATCGTCGAATTCACCAGAGAACTCAGCAAATGCTTTCCCAGGGTTTGGTGCAGGAATATGAGGAAATCGTCAGACTCTTTCCTGAATGCAGAGCATTGAAAGCCATTGGTTACGCTCAGGTATCGGCCTACTTAAAAAATGAACGCCCCGCAGGACGAAAGCCCCCTATAGGAATGGCTGGCCTCCAGAGTGAAATTGAACTAGCCACACGACAGCTAGTCAAAGCCCAAAGAACTTGGTTTAATGGCTTTTGTAAAAAGGGAGTTCATTCGAAACGTTTTGTTCTAGATCAGGACAAGTCCTTGTTGGATCTAGAACTAGAAAGAATGTATGGAGAGTCCCATGAGTGAAAATGAAAATCCTATCCGAGGTCAAGCCGAACGCCGAATCATTATACTTTCAGATGGGACGGGTGAAACTGCGGCTCAGATGGCCAAAGCTGCAATGGTTCAGTTCGGGAATCAGAACGTCTATTTCACCCGCTACAAGAATGTACGAATGGAAGCCCAGATTGAGGCCATCTGTGAAGATGCGGCCGTTAACCATGACCTTTTGGTGTATACAATCGTATCTCCTTCCTTAAGGGCGTTTCTTGCAAATAAGGCGAGGGAAAAATCGATTCCTTGCGTGGACTTACTGGGTCCACTCTTAGTGGGTCTGGCTAGCTACTTCGGATACCAGCCTAAATCTGTGGCCGGACTCCTTCACGATGTGAACGAAAGCTACTTTGAAAGAATAGCGGCAATGGAATATACCATTGCTCACGACGACGGTAGAGAACTCACCGGCCTTGAAAAGGCAGACCTGATTATTTTAGGAATTTCAAGAACCTCCAAGACTCCTCTTTCCATGTACCTCTCTCATCAGGGCTGGAGGGTGGCAAATATTCCTCTGATCCAGGGCTTTGAAGTCCCAAAGGAATTACTAGCGGTAGATCAGCGCCGGGTCATTGGATTGACCATTGACGCTCAAGATTTAGCAACCATTCGACGGGCCAGACTTGAAAGGCTCGGACAGGACAAAGGCGGCGAATATGCTGATCCTGAAAAAGTGAATGAGGAAATTGAATACGCCAATCGGATTTTTAGGCGCAATCGCCGCTGGCCCGTATTCAATGTCACCGGAAAAGCGCTTGAAGAAACCGCCTCCGAAATCATTAAACTCATGGCCTCACGCCGGTTAACTCCCCCCAATACTTTAGAAAATCTTCATGCGAGTCATATGCAACCTCCAACTTCATTGGACGCAAAACGAAAAACGGAGTAAGACTCACGCTATAAAGTGAGGTACTCCATGGTTCGAGGCGATCAAGTTTGGTTCAACGGAAAAATTCTTCCTGCTGACAGCGCCAAGGTCAGTCTATTTACACATGGATTGCATTACGGATATGGTGCCTTTGAAGGAATTCGTGCTTATCGCCAAAAAAACGGAGGCGGAGCTGTTTTTAAGCTTCGTGAACATCTCGAACGATTTTTCGAGAGTGCGAAAATTCTTAATTTAAAAATTCCTTTTTCTTTAGATCAACTCATTCAAGCAAGTCTTGAAATTTGCAAAGCCAATCATTTCGAGGAATGCTACATCCGACCTGTTCTTTTTGTGGGCGATGGCCCTCTGGGAATCTACCCTGGTAAAGAACCTCCCATTGATGTGGCCATTCTCACCTGGGAATGGGGAAATTACCTAGGGGATAAGGGAATGAGAGATGGCGCTCGATTGAAAATCTCTAGTTTTATTCGCCCACACGTAAATTCAGCAATGACTAAAGGAAAAATTACTGGGCAATACTCAAATAGTGTCCTGGCCAAACGAGAGGCTATTGAAGCTGGTTATGACGAAGCCCTCCTTTTGGATGCCGAAGGGTACCTGACCGAAGGTAGCGGAGAAAATCTTTTCATGGTCAAGGGTGGTGAGATCAAAACTACCCCTCTCAATTCAGTTCTGAATGGGATTACTCGAAAATCCGTGATGGACTACCTTGCCTCTCAAGGTCTCACGGTGACTTGTACACGATTCACGCGGGACGAAATTTGGTGTGCAGACGAAGTTTTCTTAACAGGAACCGCTGCCGAAATTACCCCTGTTCGGGAAATTGATGGTCGTTTAATTGGTCTCGACGGGAACTGCGGTCCAATCACAGAAAAAGTCAGATCCGCGTATAAAAAAATTACCCACGGAGAAGACCCCTTATTTAGTAAGAAATGGCTGACCCCGATTATTTAGAAGTGACCGCATCACTTCTTTTCCCGAGGACGCTCGTTATTTCCAGGCCTCTAGGGCTGGAACACATTGACTAGTCTATTCTGTTCATTTAGGAATTGGATTCATTTTCAAGGAGTGAACCATGAAGTTTCGACCGAATTCGCTTTCCGTCTTTCTGATGGTTTCAGGAAGTCTTGCCCTGATCAGCGGGTGCGGTAGCAAAGGGCCAGTCTCTGCGGACAACAGTGCCTCGGAGACAAGAAAACGCCCAGGTATCGAGAAGAAACAACAGAAAGCCGAACCCGCCGAATTTTCTCTCAAAAAGAGGGCCGAGGCTTTTCATCCCAGCTACGATCTAGAGCTGATCACTTTCGGTCTTGAAGTAAACAGAAATATTACGCCCTCTTCTTCGACCGTCAACTTCGAAGCTCAGCTAGACAAGTTTTTGAAAAACCATCAGCACATTAAATTTCATACTCTGCAAGATTGGTTTCAGCGCGTCTTCCCAAAATACCCTGACACGAGCAGCCCTTATTACCTTTCTCTTTATGACGATCAGAATCAGCCCATCAGCCACCCTTTAGATGATTCAAAGATTCTCACCCAAACTGAACTCGCTGCTGGAATCGATACTCTGATTGACAAGTGCAATAGGGCATCCTACAGCGCCGATCGGCCTGCTGGGTCATGAAGGTTTGAACACTCTGAAAGACCACATCCTTTATGCGATGAATGCAAAACGCGAAGAAGTATTCACTGAACTTTGTGCCTTTCAGGGCGAGTGCTACGTCAGTCCGCATGCTTTTGGAGAAGTTCAGCCCCAGCACGCTTGCAACCATGCTAGACGGCAACGCGACCCGGTGTCCGGGGCTCGCGTCTGTGATATTCTAAAAATCGGCTGTGGCTTTGAAGAAACCGCTATCAACGCAAGGCTGTATCCTGATCTTTTTAAAGTGCTCGAGACACAAGAGGTTGTCCGACGTTTCTTCGATGGAAAAGTTGGAACCGAAGGCCCGACTGCAGAAGAGCAACGCTCTCATGTGGGCTATTCTCCTGAGAATGCCGCGCTAGGTCTCATCTCCTATCTGAATTCGGCGGGGGTTGCCGCTGGTGTAGATAGAATGCTCGAAGACGAGTTCAAAACAATCAACGCAAAACTTCCAGATCTTGAAGTGGAGTACTGGCTCTCCAAACGAGGTAACCAAATCAAAGTAGGTAAAACCTACGATATCGGCCTAAGTGATGAAGAGGCATTGGCAGAATTCGATACCTTCTCAAAAACTTTCAATAGCCGAGCTGACTTCTTAGAGGAGATCAGAGCAAACCACTTACCCTCTGAATACCGTTTGGGTAAGACGGGTGCTCTTAAAGAACCCAAAGTACCCACCTCTTTCGGGATTCGACAACTTCTTTTAATGCACGGAATTCTTATCAAAAAGTAGAGAACAAAATGACCCTCTTTACCCCTCGTGTTTATTTCCTTACTTTCGTTTTAATCAACCTGATTTTTACAGGCTGTGGTGCCGGAAAAAATGGCAATTCAGGCAACCCCTTCAAGCCTTTTTTCAGTGAATTTTCAATCCCTCCAATTGACCTTAAGGAGATTGGAAAGAGACCCCAAAAGAGCAAAGGCAACTCCAATGAAACGGTCAACCTAAGCCAAGTATGCCCGCCAAGTCTTACCCCGATCGTGTGCCCCACATATTCTGACACTTATCAGCAAAACCTATGTAATACTGCTCTGTCTGCTGCGAGAATCAACCACACAGGGAAGGCTTTCTATCGTTGGGAGAGAAAAATATTCGCCGACCAAAGAGTAGCTCGAGGCCCTAATGGGACTCCTTACACTTATT
Organism: Bdellovibrio sp.; assembly: GCA_016185105.1. Taxonomy (GTDB): domain Bacteria; phylum Bdellovibrionota; class UBA1018; order UBA1018; family UBA1018; genus JACPOE01. The sequence goes on along the minus strand of JACPOE010000006.1, from coordinate 17,632 downwards.
TTGGGTACTCACCTAATAAAGGCGAAATATCTTCTAATGCAATGGGAGGAACCGCTTTTGGGCTGGGCCTCTACATGAGTCGCGGCCCAGTAAGTACCGCATCCTATGATCGCAACCAGGTCGGAGACAAAGCTTTAATTTCGATTATTCTCGCACCGGGTACCCCTTACCTCTCTCTAAAAGGCATGTCCGCCGCTGGACTAACGTCCAGTGCGATTCTGGGTCTAAATCCGCCTTTTCCAGGTGCCATCCAAGCCACCTCCCGACTCAAAGGAGGTATGAGCACCGACGAAGACTACTGGGTTTTAAAAACCAATGAAGGTGTCTGCGTTCGGTACTTCACAGGAGAGTTCAACACAACGCAGGATCTCTTGCGCTTCAAAGTATTTCCACTCTTTGCAGATACTGAGAAATATTTTCATGGGCAAGTGGCCGATACCCTTCGTTCTCGGATTTTCAACCCTGGAAAAAATATCCAACTGCCCTTGCCACGAGAGGCCGTGTACCCGTTTGATGAGGGCTGGGATCGAATCACCCCCCCAATCACGACGGATGTCGATTTAAACCAGCCTTGGGAATATTTTTGGAACTACGCCGGAACCTGTAACGCCGTTTTAAATGGCGGAGCTATTCTACTTTCGAACAGTATTGACCTCTCTGAATGTAGAAAGCAATTCCCCTTGGGTAAACCGGCCTGGAATAGCTCCGGTTTCTGCCAGGCACCTGTTTTGGCCGCTCCAGAAATTATCGTGACTCTCGACGACCAGGAGTGCTCCTGACTCCTAGCTCAGCTGGCAAGGGAACCTACCGCATTGAGTATGACATAACTATGTCTTTCCAGAATCCAATTTGACCCACGTCGCGAGATTAAAGAACTAAAGAATGCTCCTTATCCGCCAGTGACTAGCTTCTTAGCGTACGCATTCTTAGGACTGACCGTGATCAGGACTGTGGCAATATCTTTGGCTTCATCGGGTTTCCCTGAAGCCTGAAGCACAGCGACTTTCTGCTCTAGAAACACCGCATCAGTTGGATAGAGTTTTAGAGCGACATTCACCTTTTCTAGGGCATTGTGATAATCCTTGAGCTGAATCCAGGAAAAAACAGATCGCTGGAGACAGGTGTAGTTCTGAGGATCCCGCTTAAGTGCTTCAGCACACATCCGCACAGAGAGCCCATATTCACCACTCATCACATAGACTAACGAAGCCCCCAACCAAGGTTCAACACTGGTTGTGACAATATTGCCAGCTTGTTGGTAGTGCTCAACAGAGTTCTTATATTTTTTAGCTAAGTAGAACAACCAGCCCAATCGGTAGTTCAAGAAGTAGTCTGTCTTGTTGCGACTCAAAGCGCCCGTGACCTTATCGATAGCTTTTGCAATGGCGCCCTGCCCCTCTAACGCGTAAGAGTCATAGATGGCCATCCGATCTTCCATATTCAAAGCCCATGCACTGGAGCTACAGATAGCCCCAATTGCCACGATTCCTGCAATCTTCACCTTCGATAACGTAATAGCCATGGTTCCCCCTTTTATAGTCCAAACGTAATCATCCCAGAAAAAGTATCCATCGTAAATGTACTAGTTCCGACCAAGAGTTGTTCGTGGGCATAGTTCGCCCTTAGACTAAGATAGTCGGTAACTGAATAAGCTGCATAGGCCGTTGCACTAAACTGATGGTTCTCGTAGGCGGAATAAATAATTGCTCCGTCGTTACGAACACCAAAAGCCTCGCTCCCGTAGCCGATCGAACCTCCCCAAGTCGCATCGCCCGATTTGAAGTTCAGCTCGGCAAAACCTCTTTCGTAAAGGGGTTGCCGAACAAACCCGGAAACCACGTCCCGGGTCAATGCAGATTGGCTATAGATGGTCTCGGATCCAAGTTTGAACCAGACCTCGAAATCCTCGCTTTTTGTAAGAACCCGCTCCAGCGCTACATTTAATTGCAGCGCCATAAGATTCACTAGAACTGAGTTTGGATAAGCAGAGTAGTAGAAATCCGCTAAGAACCGAGTCTCTCGATCAATGTCCAAAAACTGAGACATACCCAACCCGAGGGTAAGAATCCCCGAATTTTCCAGGCTAGGGGAAAAAATATAAATGCCCCGAGCGTGATACTCTGACTCTAAAAAGCCCTTTTGCAGGCCCAAAAGAAGCTGGCCTTGGTTATAGTTGGTCGCCGGAGGCGCTAATATGAACGAGAGATTCTCAAATCCCGCCGAAAACTTCCAAGAGTGAATAGCGACATCGGCATATAATCCAAAAAAGTCCCCTGTGACTTTGGAATAGCCTGGACTAAACAGCATTCCGCCGCCGTATGGATAAATCGTGTAGAAAACTCGATCTTGCGCTTCAATCTCTTTGGCCAATTTTTTTTTCAGAACGACCAGCATTTCTTTTTCCTGCGGCGCCACTTCATAGGCTTCTACGTCTTTGATATTGAATGCCGCCGCCTGCTTCATTCCAAGCTGAAACTGGCAAAAAGCTAAATAAACCTTGGCTCGATCCACAGGACCGGACTCTAGAAGAACCACCCTGTAATTTTCTTCAGCACACTCTCCATAATTGTTTTCAAGATACGCATGATACCCGATTAAAAAATGGTACTGGGCCTCCGGTAGTGCTCCGAAGGCGCTTACTGTCGCGAGAGTAGAGAACCCCACTGCTCCAAAGTAGGCCAGTGTAGCAAGGAAACCAAACCAACTGCGAAGAACTCTATCAGGCCGCACGAAGGTTCGCCCCCCCTCTCGTCTCCTGAAGGCGGTCCACTCTCACATAGATTCGCCGACCCACCCGAAAGCGCATTGCACCGCCAACTGGATCGATTTCAAAATGAGTTCGCACCTTCGTGCCGTCTCCAAATAAAATACACCCCTTAACCTGCAGCCCTGACTCACTCACTCGATAGACTGCTTGCGGCCCAAAAAGCTTAGAGGTAAGCAGCTGTCTGCCAACCAGAAAAAATCTTCTCAGGACTCCGTGGGTCAGCTGCAATGGAAGGTGTTCTTTAAAACGAATTTTCTTTCCGAATCCGATTGGAATTCTCGGTGCCGCTAGAAAAAGATCGTTCAATGGCGAGCGAGTCGACCCTTCGTGGCCATGGAAATAGAATTGCGCTCCAAACCGGGAGTAAAACAACTTTGCTTTTCCATCTGTCCAATAGGGAATGCCAGTGACAGAGTCTAGCAGGTGTTCGAAACGAATAGTCTCCGACTTCGCATTCCCGTTTCGACTCCAAATTTGAGTCTCTCCCACCTTAAAAGTTAGCAAACGATCCAAGGCCAGATTGAAACTCATCGGACTCACCCAATCCCCTTTTCCGGGCAAATGGTGAAAAAAACCGGCTACAGAATTGACATGAACAGTTCTGCGAGAACAAAAATTAAGAAGGTGAAATGGATGAGTAAAAGCACCCAATTCTAGACCGAATTGGGCCTGAAGGTGAATATGAGGCTCCTGTGAATAGCCGCTATTGCCACAAGCACCTATCTTTTTTCCGGCGGGAACATATTCCCCCACTCCAACTAGAACCGAATCCTTTTTTAAGTGAGCCACTGTAACAAAGGTTCCAGAGAGCGTTCTAAGAGTGACGTAATTTCCCCAGTTGCGTTGATTTTCAACTTTTCCAATCGGATTGTCGGACCCTTGACTATAAGCAGAGACGACGTATCCTTCTACCGGTGAAAACACCGGCTGTCCGAACGCGTAGTAGTCTTCCAAATCTAATCCCTGGTTCTTGTAGGTCTTGCCGGAAACATCCTGCTTCACAAAATCCAAGGCGTGCCGCCAATTCCCCTGATGAGTCCATGCCCCATTAAATCCCTGTTGAACCACCCACTCGCCTTCAAAGGGACAAAATACCCCCAGTTCCCCCGTTCGGTGTCTCAACCATAACAAACGCGCCCGATCCAAGGCTGCTTCTGGACTTGCTCCACCGGGTACACTCAGCTGCCAAACCTGAGCTGTCTTGAGTGTCCTAAGAACGAAGTACAACGTAAGGTTGAAAGGGAGAGCTAAAACTGGAATGGCAAACATTCCCCAAAAAGTAGCACTAGCAGTCGTCACTAGGACCCCAATCAGTGTGGCAACAGCGGCAACTGCAATTGAGTAGAGCGAGGGAATCAAAAACACGCCGGCCAACGATGCAAAAATAAGGGCATAGTTGAAGAAGTGGTGATCCATAGGAACTTGAACTGCGCTGAAAGCTAGGAAATGTTCACAAGAAATGCCAACGGCTAAACCTGAACTTAAGAATAGCGCCGTCAACGGGGAAAAAATGAATATCACCGCGAGAATCCCTAGTCCTACGCTCCAGTCAGGAATACAGAAAAGCGCCCCCATCGAACGCAGACCCTCACTCACCAAGACCGGTACGTAAGAGGCAAACTCGGATCCGCCTTCTTTGAAATAGTACGAAGCATCAATCAGATTTGTAAATTTCGGTGCCGAGAGCGCCAAGAATGCTCCCACGATCGTAAAGGGGAAAGAGAGTACTGGAAGCCCAAGAGGAAAAAATAAACTTTGCAAAAAAAATGTCAAAACTACCGAGAGAGATGCCGCCAAAACCGCCAATCCTGCGGCACCCCAATTCAATGAAAATAGAAACCCGGTGTATAACCCCACCAGGAGGGCGTTATAAAGGACTGCTCCCCTTAATTGAAAATGGGGACCAAAGCGAAAAATCTTAAGAACTACCCAAGCCGTACCCAGACCAATTAGACCTAGGACGGCAATATTGGGATGCGTCCAAGTCAAAAGCGCAATTAAAAATCCAACTGGAAGGTATCCGAGCAAAACAATGGAGTGAAACGCAGCAAAAAACTCTCCCAGCATCACTGTAAAACTTCGGACTTTCGTCATGCACTTTCCAATTGATTCAAGTCTTCGAGTCTCTCCGCACGTCTCAAGACTTCCACTTTTCCTTTTTCGGTAATGAGGACGATTGCCGGCCGATATTGAATAAACTGCATCCACTGAGTGACATTGTAGGCTCCCACTGGAGAAAGAATTAGGTTTTGATGCCGTTTTAACCGGGGTAATAAAATCGCCTCGTCCACAGTGTCAATATTCATACACAGCGGTCCATTCAATACGCTTGGAGTCATCAGCCCCTTAACTTCGTGATCTAGATCAACCCTAAATTTATACCAAGTTGAAGTGTATAAAAGATTCACTCCAGCATCGATCACGTAAGATCGCCGACCGTCGGGCAAGAGTTTATCTCCCACCACTTGGGTAATTAGAAAACCTGCTTCGTCGACGAGATGCCGACCCAGCTCCATAAAAAGAGTTGGAGCAGGACGCCTTGAGGCCAGCCAGCTGAGTTCTTTGCCGATAGCTTCCGCATAGTCCTCTACACTCGGTACGGCGACTTCGGGTGGCTGGTAGATCCCTTTCAGGTGACTCAGGCTGGCAAAGCCCCCACCTAGATCGAGGAACTGAATCTTCTCGCCCGAAATATTTTCTATATTTTTGATGAATTCACTGAGCTTCCGGGCGGCTTTCGAATATGCAGTAGGATCCAGGATAAAAGTACCAATATGACAGTGGACTCCGCCTACTCTCAACTTCCGACTCTTTAGAATTCGTCGTACTGCTGCCCAAGCCTGTCCATTTTCCAAGTTAAAACCAAAGCGCGACCAAACTGGGTAGACTCCTGTATTCAAGACATTAGGATATCGAGCTTTAATACTTTGAAAGGTCTGTCGGTATTTCTCTCTCATCACTGTTTCGGAAAACACAAAGAGCGGAGATCCAAACTTCTTAACCAGCTTAGAAACTGGGATTCCCTCAATTTCTTCGCGAACAAAGGGATACACTTGCCCAGTAGCCCCGTGTTTCGCATAAAGCGGGTTTCCTACCTTCACAATATTTGGCTTAGAATATGCCTTCATAGACCCTCTCGATTCCCCGTAGACAGCAGGTTGTGAAAATTCGATAAATCCGACACAAACTCAGAAGTCTGCCGCACTAGATACTTACCCAATGGATAGTCCAATTTTTTTGTACACTTTCCACGCTGAATTAAATCCACCAGCATGCTTGGAAGGTTCACACCCACTGCCGTTGCAAAATAGACCCAGGCTGGAAATCGTGGGTTGATCTCAATCAGGTAGATTCCATTCTTTGACCCAGTTTGATTCCCCACAAGAATACATTCCAGCTCAAATGGACCTCGCCAACGAGTTGCTTTGCAAAATCTTCGACAAAGCTCATCTAACTGGTCGTCCTGAATCGTAACTGCCGTCCAAACTTTTCCGAGATGAGTTGTGAGTTGTTTTTTTATAGAAACTCTTCCAACTAGATTTCCCTTTTCATCGGATAGTCCAATCGTATTAATTTCATGGCCAAATACGACCTGTTGAACCAGGAGCGGGAAACCCCATTCGGCGGCAATTTCGCTACCTTTGAGGATCGCAGAGTCCAAATTGTGAACCATGTAAGCTTTGTAATATTTCCCTTTCACAACCGCAGGAAGGGGGATCTCAGTCTTGAGCGCGTGGACCAGTTCATCTAGGCTATTCACCACAGCGGTTTTGGGGTGAAGACATCGGATTTCCTTTGAGAGAAGGGGCAGGCGATCTTTACTTCTTAGCTCGAATTGTTTTTCGTTAGGTAGGAGGGTCTGAATCCCTAGCTTTTCGAGCTGGCTCTGGTGGCGAATCATCAAAGGCAGCTCTGCATCTAGACAGGGGATGAGAACATCCAAGCCTGATTTTGCTTTCACATTCTGAATCGCTGCCAGGAGGGTCTTCCACCCGTGGGTCGGATAGGGCATTAAGAAGGTGTTCTTGAAGAGATCCTCGATGTAGTTTCCAGGATCATGGACATCATAACTGAGACCAAGCAAGCAAAGGTCTTTGCGTGCCTCGATCAGGCTCCTTGCCACCGCCACTCCGGGACCTGGATTGTCCGTGGCATTGATTCCGGAGATGCCGACAGAGACCTTCTTTTTCACGCGGCTATCCCGATCACTTCGAGCTGGACCTCGAATTCCATCACTTCAGTTAGAGCATGTTCGTAGGTCAGCTTAAACTGCTTGGCGAGTCGCTTAGCGATTTCTTCAGTACTCATCCCTTTTTGCATGAGACTGATAATAAGAGCCGCGGACTCGTTAAGTTGAAAGCTTTCCCCTGTTTTGGGATCGAAGGCAATTCCACCCGTACTTATATTTAGATAATTGATTTTGGACATGGCTTATACTCATCGGAATTCGAAGGGAAAAATTCAATCCCTTGACGCTTTTGATCGGTAAATTTCCAGAATCCGATTTGAGACCAAGTCCCAACTATACTTATTTAAAATAGAGGCTTTACGCCGTTTCACTTCGCCCGGGTCGGGTTTCGGCCAGCGGGCGTCTTTGAACTTCTGTAAAATCTGACGCAACTCATCATGACTTTCTGAGTCAAATAGATCGACCCAACCCTGAAAGTCGGCAAGAGTCACCATTGCCTTCGTCAAAGCGATCGGAGCACCTGCGAGTCCAGCTTCATAAGCACTGATCCCGAAAGTCTCAAACCGACTCATTAGGACAAAAAGGTCACACGAGCTGTAGGCAGAAGCTAAAAGGGGATCAGAATGTTCCAATTGGGACTGAAAAAAGAAGCGGGTCTCGCCGCTAGAATCGTTCGTTTCGGCAAGCCTGGCCCGCCTTTTACACTCTTCAAAATACGCCAGATTTTCGCTATCTGCTGAACCAATGAAGACGACGGCCACACGGGCTTTTTCAGCAGCTGCAATCAGTTGGAAGTGGTTTTTGACGGGATGAAATCTTCCTACGTGCAGAACAAAGGGCCCTTGTCCGAACCGTCCCCTTGTTTTTTCGTGCAAATGCTTTCGAAATAAAGAGCTAGGTCCCTCTGGACTAGAGTCATTCAAGAAGAAATCTTCAATCCCATTCGGAACCACTTCACACCGTTGCGGACTCACCCTATAGAACTGCGTCAGAGTCTGTTTTTCAAAATCCGTACAGGGAAGAAAAAGATCAGGATGGCTGAAGACGGACCTTTTTCCTAGGAGGTCCCACCTCAGATTTCTCAATAAAAATCGAAACCGGGTCTTCCAGTCCCGAGGCGCGTACAGTGTGGGAGTTACAATCAAGGGAACCTGTGGAGCGACGTTTTTTACATAAGTCCAAAACTCAGACTGAACACAGGAAAAGTAATGGATGATATCAAATTCCGGTATCTTTGACGGTGGCATCGTAAAGGGATCAAAAAATAGGACCTCACAGCCTCTAGCTTTCAGCCTGGAATACAACGCATCGATGATTTGCTCTCCCCCACCCGGATTCTGGAACGCAGTCGGATAGGTTGAAAATAAAACACGCATCTTTTCCCATGGTATCATGAAAGTGGGATTGGGAATCAAATGGGAAACCTAGACATTTTATTGTTTTTCGATTGGATGCTTTGGCAGAATTCGGAGTCCAAGAAAATAGAAGAGCTTTGTTCAAAGTTAAAAGACCTGGAATCTCACCTAGCCACCTTAAACAGACGCCTAGTATTTTTTAAATTCCACGAGGACAAACTCAGAAACTATTCGCTCATTCATTGGATCGGGTCTGATCCAGCAGGCTACCCGACTGTTCTCGTAAATTACGGGCGCCCCGTTGTGTGTACCCCGGTGCCTCGAACCCCTCCCTGGCAGGATCAGGCGACGCCCCAACTTTCCAAGGGCCTATATCTCATCAGCTGGCCGGTTTTATGGAATTCTTCAAAGGTCGTTGAATTATATGATCAAATTTTACGGGAAACTTCTTGAAGAAATTGCCGAATTTCCTCTTGAGAGACAGTGGCAGTACCCCGCTTGCCTACCTCTACTCCGGCAGCTAGGTTCCCTAGAATCGCAGCTTCTTCAAGTTCTCCGCCAGCAACTAGTGCCAAGACCAGCACTGCAATAACTGTATCCCCAGCTCCCGATACATCATACACTTCCCTTGCATAAGTTGGGATCAAACAGACCTCAGCTCTTCCCTTTCTAAACAGGGCCATTCCATCTCGGCCTCGGGTGATCACTAGGAATTGACAATCGGTCTCCTGAACTATTTTCATTCCCGCCGCACAAAGGGACTGGGAATTAGTAATCGAAATACCAGAAAGGTACTCGGCCTCTTTGGTGTTGGGAGTCAGAATTGAAACTCCCTTATAGAAAGAAAGAGGAGTTTTGCTATTGGGATCGACTGCCACCATCTTATTCAGCTGGGACGCTAAACGAACCACATTTTGGCAGAGCCGCTCTTGGATCAAGCCTTTAGCGTAGTCTTCTATAATTACGGCGTCCACTTCCGGCATTATTTTCTCTATTTTCTGACGGATAGCCTTTTCGATAGGTTCCGAAATCTCGACCGAATTTTCATAGTCTACTCGAAGCAACTGTTGCCGATCGCTCACAATTCGTTCTTTTACAATCGTACACCTGTCGGAATCTTCAATGAGATGAGATGAAGAAATTTTAGCTGCTTTTAAGACACGCTTAAAGTCTTCGGCAGCATGATCCTTCCCCAAAATTCCTACTAGGAGAGGAACACCGCCGAGAACCCTCAGGTTGTCAGCCACGTTAGCAGCCAAACCTAACTTAAGATTTTCCTGCTGCACTCTTACGATAGGAACAGGTGCCTCAGGAGAAATTCTTTCGACAGCCCCTACCGTATAACGATCGACTCCAATATCTCCAAGGACGAGAATCTTCTTTTTCTCAATTTTACCCAGAAGACGGTTCAGTTTTCTCCGATCCCACTGATCAGCTGAAAGCGTTCGAATCCTAAACTTCTTTTGCGGTGCCTTGCCGTTTGCTTTTGCCATTTTCTTTTCTCATTTAGAGGTTGAAGTTGAATTGCGACTTAAAATCTCATCACATGCCTTAAGGACTTCATGAACGGTAACAGTACTCATACAGCTAGAATTCAGCGTACAATCCACATCCGGAACCAAAACACGGGCCTGATCAGCCTGCTTTGTGTAAGGGCCCCAACGTTCTTTGCTTTGAACTTTAATATTTGGATAAAATGTAACAACGGGTCGTCCCACTCCGACCGCTAGATGCAAAGGTCCGGTGCTAGGCGCTACTACGAGGTCCATCAAGGAATAGAGCGCACCTAAAAAATCAATGGGGTCACCGGCATTGGCTTGGTAATAAACAATCCGACTGCCAAAACTTCCCAGACGCGCTTTTAGAAGCAAAGCTAGATCGACCTCTGCCGGCCCAAGGGTTACCAAAATGTTCTTTCCGGCTTCAATTAAAGACCGAATCAAAAGGGTGTAATGATCTAACGGCCAGTTCAAGGCCGACCCACCCATGCCTGGGTGAACGGCCACCCATTTTCCATGGCTTAAAGTGCTACCCTTTTCGCCCAGCCATTTTTTAGCTTGGGTGTGCATAGCACCAGAAATGAAAACCCTAGTGGAAACCTTTTCGGAAGTGACAGGCAGGCCCGTCTTTTTCAAGAGTTCAAGGTTGTAATCAGCCTCGTGCATTTCAACTCTGGATCGCCTCTGCCTTAAACCTTTATTATAAAATAAATAGCTATGGATCTTGCTGTAGGGACCAATACGAATAGGAATTCGCGCAAAGAAGAGCGCTGCCGCAATTCGGCGATTGGATTGTAGTGTCAGGGCTATATCAAATTTCTTGCGCCGCAGGTCTTGGACTAGTGCAAGGAACCCTCTTACCCCTCTGTGCCGGCCGTGAGGCTCGAAAACCATGACATCCTGAATCGAGTCTAGTCCTTTTAGAATTGGAACAACCGAAGCTTGAACAAAGGCTGTGACATCAAGATCAGAATGAGACTCGTGAAGTGCCTCAAAAACGGGAGTGGATAAAATTACATCTCCCAGACGATCTGGACGAACGACCAGAATCCGAAGACTCATTTTGCTCCCGTGGAAGACTTTTTAGCCTTTCCATGCGTTAAGGCCTTTTTAACTGCCTTTTCCATAAACTTAACGACTTCATCCAAAGTGAAATCACTGGTATCCAGCTCAACTGCATCAGCAGCTTTCTTTAACGGAGCTACTTTGCGTGTGCTGTCCCCATGATCCCTTGCCAGAATCTGAGAACGAACCTCTTCAAAAGAAGGAGCATCTGAACCTGCTGCTTCCAACTCAATCAATCGCCGCTTTGCCCTCTCATCTGCAGTCGCGGTCAAAAAGAATTTCACATCTGCATCTGGAAAAATAACTGTCCCAATATCGCGTCCTTCTAGAATCGATGGACCTGCGCATCCTAAACGCCGCTGCAAACCCAAAAGTGCCGACCTCACATCGGGGATGGCGGAAATCCGAGATGCAGCCATGGAAACTTCGGGCGTTCGAATAAAGTCAGTAACGTCTCGACCATTTGCAAAAATTCGATTCGCAGGATTTTTCCCTTCGATCCTTTTGAACTCTAAATGAACCTCTTTAGAGAGCTGAGTAGCCAACTCGGCCTCATTCAAATCGGGAAAGGTTGTCTCCTTCTCACGGCACAATAAAGCAATCGCTCGGTAAAGAGCTCCTGTATCTACATGGACAAAACCCAAGATTTCGGCCAATCGTCGGGTGGCGGAACTCTTCCCTGTTCCGGCAGGACCATCAATCGCTATTACAGGTCCAAGTTTAGGAATTCCCATAACTGGCCCCTCCTTCATCGTTTTTTTCTCCCAGGCATCAGCCCTGACAGAGCCTTAGCGGCAATCAAATTCTCTTCGTTGGTTCCCACCGAAATTCTCAGAGCATCGGGATAGCCATAATTGGCAATTGGGCGAAAGATCACCCCTTTTTTCAGACACTCATGAAAAACTTCAGGCCCACTTCTTCCTATCGCTTTAGCAACATCTGCGAGAATAAAGTTGCCCTGGCTAGGCCAAAAGGGAATTCCTAAGCGAGTCAGCGTCTTTTCCCAAAACTTGAGACCGGTCGCGTTTAAGAGTCGTGATTTTTTTACGAAGGTAGTATCTCGCAAAGAGGCTTCCGCTCCAACAAGAGCAACAGAACTCACATTAAACGGTTGTCGTACTTTCTCCATATTAAAAATGACTTCCTGAGAAGCCACACCGTACCCTACCCTGAGCCCCGCTAGCCCATAAATTTTTGAGAAGGTCCTAAAAATGATCGTGTTCGGGTAAAGAGAAAGGGCCTTAGCTGGATCCGGGAGATCTTTTGCTCGGACGTATTCCCAATAGGCATAATCCAAAGCAAGAATAATTGAGCCCCCCCTGATCCTGGAAAGCCCCTCTGTCAGCTGATTCAAGACGGATGCTGAAAAATAGGTCCCGGTAGGATTGTTGGGATTAGCCAAGAAAATGATCTTTACGTCTTCATGGGTCTGGGCATGAAAAAGAAGCTCATCGACGTTCCATTGAAAATTCTGATCGACCTCGAGCTCTATGGTGTTCACGCCATGAATTTGGGAACATATTTTGTAACACTGGAATGCTCCACGATGGGTGATGACAGCATCCCCTGGCAAACAATAGGTCCTGACCAAAATATCAATCACCTCATTTGAGCCATTCCCCAAAATGATCTGTGAGGATTGAACACCCAAATGAAAAGCCAATGCCTGCTTGAGATGAAAACCGCTGCCATCTGGATACCGATGCAAAGACTGAATAGCTTTCTTAATGGCTAGTTTCGCCTTTGGACTAGGTCCTAAAGGATTTTCATTCGAAGCCAGTTTAATCACTCTTTTAAGTCTAAATTCCCGCTGGGTTTCTTCAATCGGCTTCCCAGGAAGGTACGGAACAAGGGATCTAATATATTCTGGAACCTGAATCATCATGGTGTATTTCCCCGAAGTTTTTCAAGACCTAAGCACTCTTAAGAGGCCTTTCGGTTTACGAACACTAGATCATGACCCAAACAGGGATTCAAGTCGCGACCCAAAAGCCTCTACAGAACCCGAGACTTCCCGCGAGAAGAGATCCTTTTTATTTTTCTAGCACTAGGTTCATCATAGAATCGAAAATGATGAACTCTCTTCAAAATTGAGGCGTAGTACTTCTTGGTCTCCTGGGGCCTAAAACTTTTACGAGAAAGAAGCTCATCCATTTTAGCTGGCCCCACATTATACGCAGCTAGAACATAGTATGGGGGCATCCCTTCGTAATAGTCCCTCAACCACCCCAGGTAAGCGATTCCAATGGCGGTGTTCAAGTAAGGCTCTTTCAACAAGGGCGCCAACTTCTGAAGACGGATATTTCTAAGCCGCTTTTGTGTCTCCAAATCGACTTCAGCAAAGGGAAGACCCTTCTCAGCCGCCAACTTCGTCAAGACAAAATGCGCGGTCGGAGCCATGACCTGCATCAAACCAACGGCACCGGCTGGGGAAACAACTCCTGCTCTAAAATGACTCTCGACATCAATCAGCGATAAAACAAAGGCTGGGTCAAAGCGATGAGTCTTGCAAAGATCAATGAGATGTTTAGCAAACCGGGGGGCGTCCGCTTTGGGGATTCCCACCATACGATCTGCCAAAATTCGAATTACGGTTTGTTCAGGAATTAAACGAAATGAACCCCCCGACAAATCTTCTGCATGCCTTCCGGTGGGCTTTCCCAAATTCATCCGAAAATCATCCACGGGATCGGCTTCACTAGGACGGGCAGAAAATGAAAGACTAAAGACTCCCATTAACCCCACCCACAACAACAATAGTAGACAAAAACGCTTCATATAGTAATGCCGCGCAGAATAACGGGCTCGGGATGCCTTGTAAAGCCAATTGTCTTCTTTGCCTGACTATTTTAGTATTTTTAGAACCGAATCGGATCAGACGGCTCTAGGGATAAGGTCATGAAATAAGCGTCTTCACCGTTGGAATAAAAGGACTTTCGGATCTGGACGATCACAAAGCCCATCGACTGATACAGTTGAATTGCAGGTAAGTTACTCTTGCGCACTTCAAGAGAAACCTTTCTCAAATTCTTATTTACGGCCAGGGTCACCAGCTTGCGAATCATAGCCTTTGCGAAGCCCAACCCCCGAAATGGGAGGCTCACCGCTACATTGAGAATCTGACACTCATCAAACAAGAACCAACCCACAATATACCCGGCGACCTCTTGGTCGGTAGCGTCGTCCGTCATTAACAGAAACTGGCTATAAGGCTTTGTCAGCTCAGACCGGAAGTGCTGGATACCCCAAGGAGCCGGATGCACCTTGGCCTCTATCCTAGAGACGTTTTCTAAATCTTCTTCAGTGGCAGGCCGCAGACTCCATTTCTGTTCCATTCCAAAACCTCTAAGGACCACAATTCTCCTAAACAGCTAAAATATGCACCTAAAAATGATACGTTGTTAGAACGCAAAATGACGTAAAGCGGCTCTAGTCCTAGAAAGACCTGGGTTTTCCCATTCTGGCTCACCTCTTGCTGAGAGGCCTCCCATGAAAACACACACTCATTTCTATCCTTTTGTTCTTGTTCCCGTTCTCTTTATATCCTGCGGAAAGCCGGCTGAGGTCAAAAAGTCTAGCCTTGTTCCCGTTTCCGCCAAAGAAAAAGCCGTTCCTCAAAAACTCATAGATCTTCTAAAGATTAAAATTGTAGGCCAGCGCCCCCCTGGACAAGTTCCAGATCCCAATTGGGTGGCCCCTGCCCCTTTAAAAGTCGCTCTCGAAACTCAAATCAAACAAAACCAAAAGGTACTTTTTCCTCACCCGATTTCTCTTTCGGAACCGCTATTCTTTACTTTTGAAAATCAGGTCAATGGAATTCCGGTAGTTTCCGCCTACTTCACGTACCTGGTTCAAAATCCAATGAATGAAAAACAAATATACTTGCGAACTGTTTCTGCAAGCAAAGATCCAGATCATTCGATTTGGTTCGTGCCCATCGCAGAGCTCACCAAAACTTTGCATCAAGAAGGTTACGAGTTTTCGGAAAACGACGTTCATATTCTGAAACTCGATCTGGTACTGGGTTACGCCCAAACGGAATCCGCAGAAATTCGCTTTCGCATCTCCCCATAAAACTCTGTGTAATCCCTCCACAAAGGTCTATTTATGAATTTAATTTCGCTTTTTAATCTCGTCCGATTTTACGCCGTTTTAGCACTTTTGGCATTCGTTACTGTTTTCTCCGGGTGCGGCGGTCACGCCAAGAACAACCCTAGCCCTGTGTCTCCAAGTCGGAACACTGCATCGGTCTATTCCCAAGGGGAAGCACCGGAAATTACGTTTCGAATTGTTCCACAATCCGCCAGAAACCCTCTTTTGCCTGATGAGACCAGAGACCTTACTCAAATCTTAGTCATGGATGAACAAATTTACGAGGGCGATCAGTATCAGCTCTTAAACTCTATTCCCACCTCCCTTCCTGGTGGACAGGGCGGTGCTCAAAAACAACTCTTTCTGGTGTGGCCGGATAGCCTGCAGGGATCTAGTATCCGTTCGGTGACCTACAGCCATCAAGCTTTCGATGAAAATCAAAAGCCCATTCCGACTTCCACTCGCTCCGCTCCGGCTGCCGCGTGGCATGACGTGCAAAACCAACGCTGGTACATTCCATTCAGCTCCGTTTTTGGCGTATTACCCTACGGCTGGGATGAAATTGAAAATTCACACACCCAAACCCTACATCTGGATATGATTCCAGCTTCAGGCGGGAATCGTTCATTCACGCTAACTTTCCGTGTTCTTCCGCCCATTCCATCTTTGGGCCTAAGGGTGGCTGGTCCATCGCCTGCCCCAAACTGTGTGATTGCAACTGCAATCTTCGCTACCGAAGACACCATCGCCTTCACGAGCCATTTAGATAATCCCACAAATCGGTCTTTACGCCTTTGGGTACAAACTCAGCCAGGAGCATCCCCACTAAAAATGAGGTACGCAATAGGATTAAAACCCGATCGCCCGGTCTCATCCCCTTCGATGGCGGATCTGGTCTCGCAAGAGGTCAGTAGTCATCAGTATTTTTCGGAAACACCAGCGGAAATTCGAAAATTGAGGATTACACGGAGGACGGCAGTACAGGAGTTTCCAATCGGCGCAGGAGGCTGGAATACAGTTGATCTTGGGCCAAAGGAAACCATTACCATGGCCTGGATGTTCGGACCCACACCCAGCGCGCCCCGCTGCAAACTACCCAATCCCATTTCAAAAGTTGCATCAGAATCCATCATTGTTCAGAAGGAAGTTAAATTTAACCCAGCTCAAAACGGTCCGTTTGTCCCCCCAGTCTCCCATAAGCCAGAAATAAGACGAGAGATCAAAACCCCCTTCCAGCTAGACTGGAGCATTGTAGGAGCTGAGATCGTCGGGAGCTGGTCAAAGACCGTCTTAGTCGCTGATGTCTTTACACCTCAGGAATATGCTACTGGATTCCTCCCAGACGGCACGCCTTCGGCTAGGGTAAAATCAACTGAACTGCATTCTTCAGAAGTCTTCTCGGGTGTGGAAAACCCCTGGATCTTCCAAGGACCGGTCACCTACAACAAACCTTTCGCTTGCCAAGGAGTATTCTAAGTAGCTGCTTCTTAAGATCCGAGTCATCCATGAAAGTAACGCATAGACTCATTTGGGCTCCTGTTGCCACAATCGAGATTCTAGATTAGCGTTACTTTCATGGTGGCTCCAACGCAAAGACCGCTAAAAAACCTACGTACAATTTACGACGTCCTTTACGGATTTGTTCCAATCACGGAGTGGGAAGAAAAAATCATCAACTCTCCTTTCTTCCAAAGACTTCGCTGGATCAAACAACTTGGGTTTTCCAACTACATTTTCCCCGGCGCCGAGCATAATCGCTTTTCTCACGTCATTGGAGTCATGCATTCGATGGAACAGATGCTCCGATCTTTGGGAATGACCGTCCCAGACTCCGAGCTTTTTGACCCTCGATCAAGAAACCCTTCAGCGCTCTTTCACAAAAGCTTAAGAATTGCCGCACTTTTACACGATATTGGAACATTTCCGTTTAGCCATGCCATCGAATACGCTTACATTCGCCATGGAAATGATAAGCGCCGCTTAGGATCTAAATCGAAACCTTTGCCTAACTCTCACGAACATTTAGGTTCGTTTATCATCAAAAATACTGACTATCCGGGGGGCATCACCCAGATCCTGACTCAGTACGGATTTGATGTTCAGATGATCAGCAATATCATCAAGGGAGACTCGCCGTATCTCCTGGCAAATCAGCTGATGCATTCTGATTTAGACGCAGACCGAATGGACTATTTGATGCGGGATGCGCACTACACTGGAATTAAATATGGGCAGTTTGATCGGGAATACATACTCGCAAACCTAGTGACCTATGATGCGGGACACTCGCAACTTGCGTTCGGCGTTCGCGAAAACGCAACTCACGCTGTGGAAGACTTTTTGATCGCCCGTTTTAGCTGGTACAGCCAAGTCATCAAGAACCCAGGTTCCGCAAAATTTGATATTATGTCTTCACATATTGCGAAGGCATTTTTGGAAAAAGACCTGATCTATCAATTTCACGATTTACTGGAAATGATTGAAAAAGGAGATGAACGATTTTTTTGGTGGAACGATATCTACTTCATGAATCGCTGCCAAGAAATCCGGTTAAAAAAACTGGTAACCGATCCAAGAATTTCAGAACTGACAGAAATGCTTTTGTATCGTCATCCCCCAAAGACCGTGAATCATCCGCTTTTTGTTCACCGGATTTTACCGGTCG
>JACPOE010000039.1:23926-26832 GCA_016185105.1 Bdellovibrio sp. | reverse complement strand
AATAAATAAAAAAAGCCCAGCTTGATCTCACCCTAAGGCAAAGACAAAGCTGGGCCATTCCTGCATTCTATTCAGTTAGAATAATCAGACTTCCGAACCCATGGCTTTTTTCAAAGGCGCACCCAAAGCAAAAATGGCGCCCCCGGAAATCACCCCAAGAACAGTGAGCATCAGAAAGAAGCTCTCCTTGGACATGGTCTCGTAATAAGTCCCAAGATATCCCGAAAGGTAGTTTCCGAAGAACGAAGACAGAAACCACATTCCCATGAGCATACTGACCAACCGTGCCGGTGCGACCTTGGTCACCAAAGACAAGCCAATGGGCGAAAGGTAAAGTTCACCCAAAGTGTAAATCAGAGTACATCCGACTAACCACAAGAAGCTGATCTTGGTGGTGAGACTCACTCCCGACACCGCATACATCAAGACTAGAAACGAACCCCCGAGTAGAAAACAACCAATGGCCATTTTTGCTACGCTAGAAGGCTCTTTCTTTTTGGTGGCTTGTTTAGACCAAACCATATTGAGGAGTGGAGCCAACAAAAAGATAAAGGCAGGATTGATGGATTGGAACCAGGTTGAAGGCATCTCCCAACCAAAGACGTGCCAATCCGCATTCTGGTCAGCGAAGAGTTGGATCGTATTGCCTTGCTGTTCGTAAACACCCCAAAAAACAATGTTCAACGCGCAAAGCACCACAAGTCCTGCAATGGCCTTCCACTCTTTTGCAGTCAAAGGCTCATCCGCTTTTTTACCGGCCGAGCGATCCATCAAACTATCCGGCGCAAGGTAAGGTTGCCCCAAAAGATAGACAATCAGACCAATCACCATTCCGATGCCCGCAGCTCCGAAACCATAGTGCCAGCCGTAGACTTGACCCAAAGTTCCGCAAACCAGCGGTGAAAAGAATGCTCCCAAATTAATTCCCATGTAGAAAATAGTGAAAGCACCATCTCGACGAGGGTCGCCCTGTTCGTACAATCTTCCCACTTGCGTTGAAATATTTGGTTTGAAACATCCGTTCCCCAGAATCAGGAAGACCAGCGCGACTAGAAAGAATTTTTCAAAGGCCATCAGAAAGTGACCAATCGCCATCAGTACAGCACCCAAGACGACCGTCTTACGCTGCCCGAAAACCCGATCTGCTAAAATGCCGCCGAAGAACGGAGTAAAATACACAAACCCTGTATAAATTCCGTAAATCTGCGAAGCAAAAGGTTGCACCGCCATGGGACCAAAAACCGCCTCTAACCCAGAGCGCAAACTAGCAAACCCTACAATGTAGGTCCCAGTCTCGGCCGCCTTGATCAGATAGTTGGTCATGTAGAGGACCAACATACATTGCCATAGTCCATTTTTCCCCCTCAAAAGGGCCTGGCTAGCCCTAGTTTTTACTTCCTTGTTCAGATTCCGATCCCCACTCGGAATGCTGGTCGGTGATCGTACTGAGAATCCCCACTAAAATCAAGCCGGGGTGGAACACGTAATGTCGTTCCACCCCGAGCGCCCCCCAGCGCAAACTAGTTTTTTGGATTCTGATTTAATCCGGCCATGATGGCGGCATTTTTCAAGGCTCGGTCCATCATTCCAATTGGATTAAATACTTTGACCTTCATTCGGGTACCTAAACGTCCCGAACGTTTTGCTGAGGGCGAACTAGCATCAGACAAGCCAACTTCCAAGTCTTTTTCTTCGGCCGAGTCCACAATCACTTGTTTCAGCTGCGAAGGAGTCAAAGTCGGGAAGCGATTTGCAATAATAGTCGCCGCTGCAGTCACCGCTGGAGCCGCACAAGAGGTCCCGTTTGGACAGAGCTTGGTGTAACTCTCGAATGCGTACACATCGACTCGTTTTCCGTAATTCGAGTATTCTGCAATTTTTGGATTCACAATTCCTTGAACCAGCGCACCGACGCAAAGAATCTTTGAATCATCCCGATGGGCATCTGGAACGTCTTCCAAACACAGAACATCTTGTCCAGATTCTGCAGTCCATGGGACATCCAAGGTCCTGCCCTCATTGCCAGAGGACATGACCCACAACCAGGGAGCATTTTTAATCAGGTCCTTCTTCCCTGCTGCTTCCATATAAGGCCACAATCCCATGCTCATAGAGATCGAGACGATCTTTGGCTTGACTTCGGCGTTCTCGATCTTGCGCATGAAATCATTTTTCATGGCCATCTGTGGAGTAAATGCTGCCACTCGTCCCACTGGTCCGGTCAACAGAATGGTATCGGATCGCATTTTCCACATCGCCAAATCGAGCTGCCGTTTTTCCAAAATATCGGGAGCCATATTGGCCACCAAGGTCAACAAGCTCGCCATGGTAAACGAGCCGTGATTAAAGGCACCCAGGCCCACAGGTCCCCAAGCGTTCTTCCCTCTTGTCCCACCAAAGTCTTCGGAGGAAAGTTGACCCCGTGTCCCATCACCCAAGAAAAGTCCTAAGTCCTTTTCAGCAACGTAGTCCACGCCGGTGTCAACGAAAGCCACTCTCACAGCGTCAGGGGCTGCTGGTTCATGATCAGGCTGTTTCATCAACGGCAGATCTCGTTTCAACCCGTAGTCATAGATTGCATTGTCTACCAACGCAGGAGGTCCCGCTAATTCCCCGATTGCATGCTTCACCCTCTCAAAAGGATTTTCAAGCTCAGGGTGCAGAGGTGCTGTTTCATGATCCACGTCTGGCAAAACCGCCGTCAGCGCATAAGGATGAATCAGACCCAGACCCAGAACTACTGGTGCAACTGTCAGCTCACCCGGAGCATAGATCGGAGTTTTGCATTCACGAAAGGCCCGTGTCAGCGCACTCACAGTTTGCCCACCAATTCGATCCAAGGCTGTTTCACGCAATGCCAACAGCGCGGCATAACGATCGATCTTCTTCGGACCTTTACCAAAATG
>JACPOE010000039.1:0-23883 GCA_016185105.1 Bdellovibrio sp. | reverse complement strand
TGCTGAATCAAATCTAAACGAGCGTCGACCGCCGCAAAGACCTTCTTCTCAACGTCTCTTAAACGATTGGTTCTTCTGCGAACCAGGCTAACAATGTCTTGAAGTTCATCATCAGAGTAAGAGGTTCGAAGCTCGTCACGAAACTGAAATCCTTCACCAAGCTGAGAGCGTAGAGTATCCCTTCTCTTTTGTGCGGATTTTACAAACTCTTCCAATTCTTCTACGGTTTGTTCCGCAAAAGGTTTTGTGCCTACCGGGAGTGTCACTTTCATTACAGTCAAGTGACTGATGACCGTGCTCATGACTTCAGCAGGATGGTAAACATCCATTAAACATTTAGCTAAGTCTTTCAGGGCCGCCTGCATCACGTCATCCGGAGAGCCCGCTTTCGGACTGGCCACCTGTGGACAAGGATCTGGGACAGGTGGTGCCGCATCCTTTTGTGCAAGACCAGGAGCTCCAGCCGCAGGGTCCTGTGCTGCAGCTGGAACAGCACCTGCACCTGCACCTGCACCTGCACCTGCATTTACAGGAGCAGCGGGTTTACCGCCTCCTAAATCAGCGGCCCCAACAGGATTTCCCTGTTCATCCAACTGCCCTAAGTCCGGATTATTTTCTGGCTGTTGTGCATCTTTTGGATTTTTGCCCCGTTTCTTTTTGGTTGGGTTAGTTTGCGGATTCTTCTTATTCAGAGAGTCCACCAACTCACCGTCCCGAATTTTAGAAACTGTTTTCTTGAGCTGGGTCGCATCTTTTGGCTCACCAGGACTTTCACCCTTTTGACTCGCACACCCTGAAAGGAGCAAACAAACTCCTGTCACGATAGCAGGTATTTGTCTTGGTACCATTCCGGGCGAATGCAGCTTTCTTTTCATCTATGATCTCCCCACAGGATATCAGATTTCCAAATGCGGAAATCTGAGATGCGGCTTCACATAGCAGAGACAATTCGAAGCGTCAAATTTTCAAGGGTGAAATTTTTGCATTTTTTATGGCCCCCACCTTGCAATATTTCGTCGTTAATACTACAGAGTCTACCCAAGTGTTGTGGAACTTTTTTCATGGGGGTCCATTCAGTGAAAACTTTTCGTAGGAATTTTGCGGTTATTTCGGCATTAGCTTGCTGTATTAACACGTTAGCATTGGGTAACGATGACAAGAAGGCTTTAGACTTTTGTAAAACCATTGGCGGTGAAATCAGAGAGTACACCTATAAAGATCCCGCAGCTGGAAAAGACGTGATGAAACTCTGCTGGATTGGAGACGCTGCCGCAGGTGCATGGACAGTCTATAACTTCAGAAACCCAAGAGCCGACGGAGGAAGAACTCACGACGCTTACCTTGAATTTAAAGAGGAAAATAACCTCACCCGGCCAGCTATCAATAACTTCTTTGATCACCTGCGCGGAGTTCGAGCCGAAGAAGAAAATCCTACCGCCGCAGCCGCTGGCAAAGCAGGTGGTTCAGACGCAGATTCTGAAGAGAGCCTAGAAGTCCCAGTACCCACCGAGGTCGCCATGGCCTTGCAAGCTGCGCTAGACATCCAGGCTGGTGGGAAGAATGCATTTAATGGTTCACCGGAACTCAGCTCACGAGCGCCTAATCGAGACAACGCCTCAAAGATCGTGCTGCCCGCAAAAAAACCAGGCGCTCCCCAGATGGTTGTCAAAGTTCCAAACCCTGCATTCACATTGTGTAGTCTCTTAAAGGGCAAACCTTACGCTATGGTTCGGAAAATAGAAAAACAGGATGAGCCATTGGCTCCCGTCCGTTCGGAAGCACCAAGAACCACTGTCTGTGCGTGGCCAAATTCGGTGATCGAGCTTCAAACTCTGTACTGGGGAGCTGGAAACCGACGCGTGGACGCCTTTACTCAGGCAATCCTTTACGGCGGAGTCGAAGAACCCAAGGTTTTCTAGGGACTTTTCACTTTCCGCTTGGACATGTGTTTCAGATAAAGCACGAGGTCTGAAAGCTCAGAGTCCGGAATGATCTCTTTAGGAAAAGGATGCATCTTACCTTCGGTGAAATGCCTCAAACTTTGAGGATTTCGAATCAGAGTCTTCAGGGCGAAGGGCTGAAAATATTCAGTGGGGCTATAAGGGACGTTTAAATCGGGACCCATTCGTCCATCGCCTTGAAGATTCAGGGTGTGACAGGCAAAACAGTTGCGTTTGAAAACCTCAAAACCACGTTTCACAGGATGAGTTTCCGCCAGCTTTGCTTCAGGAAAAATGTTGGGATAGAGGTCTTGCATCGACTGCCGAATCTCAAAGCCTACGACATGGTAAGGCCAGCTTTCGCGAGTGATACCCGAAGCTTTTGCATTCTTCCAGACAATGTAGAATGGACCAGGCGTCTCAGTTTTTCCGGGCTCGACTACTGGCCAGCGGTCCGTACTCTTTTCGATGGCCAGGTAGGCAATGGCCTTGGCGGGAGACTTGTTCTTTAATTGAGAGTTTGGAATCGATGCTGCAAACCCATCTGAACACACATAGTGAATGGTTGAATTTTCAGGAATAGATAAGCCTTCTAGCAGGGCATAAACAGGAACTGCCGTATATTGAATTTTCTTCCCTGGCGCCAACGGATCGTCGCTAATTTCGATCGTAGTTACGTCGCTACGCTTCAAAAGCTCGCCTCGACGAAGAGTCAAATTCTTTTTAGAGCTTTTCAATGTAATTTCGGGTTCTTTGTCAGATCGAGCTGGTGGGGACTGAATCCCAAATAAAACCGCCAAAAGAATACCTACCGAAGAGATGGCTCTCGTTTTTCGCATATCGGCCATCTTAACTATGCTACCCTTGAAGTAAAGGGTGTTTTCAAAACCGCGGGAAAGTGAGGGGCCTTGGGGGAAGAGAAGACTGCACCACGGAAATGGGGCTGGCTTTGGGATCTCAATTGGAGCACTTGGGACTGCACCTGGGCAAGCGAGCTCGCCACGGATTTGGAGCTAGGTCTAGGAGTGGAATGGGAAGCCGAATGGGGCATCACCTACGGTTTGGAATGGGGAGTTTCCTGGGGAATCGAGTTTGGTTTGGAATGGGGTATAGAATTCGAAGCTCAATACGAGGTCGAATACGAAGCCCAATTCGAATGTGATTGGACAGTCGAGCTTAAAAAACCCCTGGTGATTGCGTCTTGGCCAAGTGCGCCGGCTCATTTTCAGTCCCCACCGAAGGCAGCTCAAGAGGACTCCCTGTTGGCCGACCGACTTCACAAGCGGAACCTTTTCGAGACACCCATCTACGAATGGGAAAAAGATTTCTTAAAACCGGAGTGATGTCGACGTAGTCGGGGACACCCGGAATAGCCAGTTCCATTCGCTCCTTACCCTCTTGAAGATCGAACGCCTGAACCAGGTATTCAAAGGGCTTGTTTAATAAGACTCCGCCATCGGGGACCACAGAATCGGTTCCATATGTAGTCACCCCAGAGTCCGGATCCCGAAGCCGATCGATCCAAACCCTCCCCATACGATCTTTAGCCATATGCCATTCAAATCTTCCTTGCTTCCATTGGCTGTAAAAAACTTCGACCACGATATCTTTTTTAAACCCGAATGGGCCGCTTTTTTCGGAAAGCAGAGAATGGCTGATCTTCAATTGGAATGCCGGCGGTTTGGAAAAATCGGGAAAAAAACACTGAAGTTCTTTCTTCTCCAGACTCGGATTGATTCCACTCAAAAAATATTCAGTTACGCTTGTGTATCCCATGTCTTCAAAATGACCCTTTTGAAAACAACTTCCAGGCTGACATTCCTGCGCATGAGCCAGAAATGGGGAAATCGAATCTGTTTTTACCTCTTGATCAAAGGTCAGAATGGGCCTTTTAAAAATCGATTCATCTTCCTGCTTGCGTTGGTAGCCATAGGAAAAAAGGGTGTTGAGCGTCTCCCCTACTCCCTCGGTTGCTGCAATAACGGAATTCGGATCCTCTTCCAAAAATTCCTCAAGCTCTCTTCTGAGTCTCGTACTTTGAGTGTAGTTCGGCCCTTTCACATAAGTTTGACCGAGTACAAAAACAACAACCCTCCAACTGCCGCCACTCAAAGATCGATAAAGCAGTCTGGAAAAAACTGTGCCGCTTTCATCCACCGTATAGAGAACCGCCAACTGCCTGGGATGATCAGCAATTTTCAAGCGACGGGAGAGATAGAAAGTCCTCTGGGCCACCTTGATTTTACGAACCGGCACAGTGCCCAACTGATATTTTAAATTTGCAAGACGCCGAACCCCTGGGTGTTGCGACTCGTCTTGAGATACACGAACGGCCCAGCGAGCCACACGCTTTCTTTCCCCGACTTCATCAGCACTTGCGTCTGCTGATAAAACGGCGACTAAACTAAATAGAAATCCAAAGACTAGCGAACTCGAAAACTTGAACTGCTTTGCCCCCGACACCCCCACCTCATTTCGGAGGCAGGCATTAACGAAGGACGTCTAGTTTTGCAATGCAGAACTGAAACCTTTCAGGCTATTTCTTACGAAATTGAAGCAAAGGTTTTTGCTTCTTTTTTCCCACCTGCCAAAACTCAACATGGCCTCCGGAAAGGTGGTAGATCGCTGGAACAATCATCAGGCGGCCTTCTTTCACAGCAATACGAATCAGGTCTGAGCGCTCTAAGAGCTGCTTAATCGTCCCTTCAACATTTGCTCGGACTGGCCCTTGCAAGGTGGCCTCAACTTTTTGTCCAACGAAGTCTTTAATATTGGGTCTGATCTTAGAAAGCAATTTCTCAAGATCATATGAAAGGGGGGTGCCAGATTCCAAAGGCGACGAATTCTGAGGCGGCGCCGCCAACGCAGCCTTAACTGCTCCACAGGACTCGTGACCCATAACAATGATCAAATTAGAATTAAGCTGAGAAATAGCGTATTCGATGCTAGCCACAGTTCCAGCACCTAAGACATGCCCAGCCGTACGAACGGTGAAAAGATCGCCTAATCCCTGATCGAAAATCAGCTCGGGCGGGACACGAGAGTCGCTACAGCTCAACACGACCGCCTTTGGACGTTGCTCGTGAGCGATCTGGGTCCTGCGCTGGGGCTTTGCATGAGGGTGCGCAATACGGCCAGACGAAAACCGTCCGTTACCGTCCTGAAGGCTGTGAAGGGTCTCCCAACTTTCAGCCCGAACAGGGACCTCTGGCATCTCGGCTGAAAAAGCCAGAGCCGACCCCAAAACAAGCAATGTTAGCGCGACCCACTTTCCGAATGAATTCATAGTCGGTGTTTATAGCATATTTTTGACTCTTTGAGTTAACTTTGAAAACCCCTGAGTTTTCAATGGTTTTGGCATCTGGAATAGAATCAATCTAAAGAATTTACACACAGGTTGACTAATTTTAAAATTTCAGCCAAATCCAAAGTTGTGAACTTTTCAGCAAAGAAAATTGGATACTCGGAGCTTAAACTACAGCCCTGGAAAAACGGCGGCGGTGTTACACGCGAGATTGCAATATCTCCTGAGACCGCAACCCCTTCTGAGGCTTTTTTATGGAGACTGAGTACTGCAGAAGTCTCTTCGAACGGGGCGTTTTCGAATTTTCCGGGGTACCGTCGGGTACTCACTCTCGTCGAAGGAAAAGCCCTGATTTTAGAAAGACCCGAGACAGCCGATCTAGTCCTAAAAGCTCAGGAGCTTTTTGAATTTTCAGGAGATGAAGCCATTTCTGCGCGCCTAGCTCCCAGCGCAGTCCGGGACTTTAACCTGATCTACGAGCCGTCTGAGGTCGAAGCCCAGGTCCACCTTTTAGAAATCAAATCCAAGCCCAGGTCATTTCAGCTGGATGGGAAGACCTGCTTTCTTTTTGTAGCCTCTGGTGAGATCAAAGCTTCCTTGTACCCTGGCGAAAAAGAATTTTTCCTAGGCCAGTACGACACACTCAAAATCGACGTGCACACAGACTTAGGAAAAAAGCCGAAACCTCATGAAGAGGAAACTACCATTCTCCTCAGCGCCAGCTCTGCTAGACTGGTATTTGTCGAACTGAATCCCAAGAAGCGTGAAAGTTTAAAGAAATGAAGTTTCTCGGCCAGCGCATTGGCTTTCTTTCCTTATGGGTCCTACTCATGACTTTAGGTACAAATCCTTCGTTTGCAAATTCGGAATGCCTCCTCATTGCTAACGGCACACCAATTAAATTAGACATCCTAAAAAGTCTCGCACCGGGAAAAACGGTTATCGCTTTGGATGGCGCCGTAAAAACGCTGAAAAACCGTTACCAAAACGCAGTTCTGCCGGATCTGATTTTGGGAGATTTTGACTCTAGCGGCCACGAAGACCGAGGACACTTTAATGAGGCTAAGCAACTTCATAACCCAGACCCGAATACTACCGATCTTGAAAAAGGGATTTTGTATTGCCTAAACGCCAAGGCACCCATCATCTGGATTGTGAATGCCTTGGGGCCAAAACGGTTTGACCACCTTCTAGCTAATATTGATTTCCTAAAACAATATTCAACAGCATCTACTGAAATCAAGTTAGTCGGCGACAAAGAAATTATCGAATATGTTGAGAACCGAACGATTCGGTTTGAAGGAAAGACTGGAAAAGCTGCTGGTATTTTTGGTGCCCCAGAAGGCCTCGTGACCACACACGGACTGAAATACGAGATGAAAGAAACTAGAGTAGCCGCCGGTGTTTTTAGAAGTTCATCAAACTACCTAGAAAATGCGGAAGTTTCGATTACGGTCGTTGGTAAGGTGCTAGTAACCTACCCGCACCGACTGGCCCCTGTGAAACATTAGCCCTTACCCGCTCGCTTAGTAAGGTAATACATAAAAACAGCTTTATAGAGCGTCTTAGGCGCTGGCACATATTAGTATTTGAATAGTTCATGCTTTTCTTATATGAATGGCCCGTTTTATCTGGAAGGCCCTAGATAGGAGAGCTGAAACGATATGATGCTAAAACCAATCAAGACTTCCCTTTTTGCTCTCGGCATTTTTCTGGGCTCGGCAACTTCTTTTGCCGGCCAATGCACGGTCTTGGTAGTAGAAGATAACCTAGTGATCAGACAACTGATCGAGCGGTGGTTCCAACTAGACAAGTCCCTGCACCAATGCCTCTTACTCTTTGCAGCAGACCATGCGGCAGCAATAGTGCAGATTGAAAGAGCTGAAATCAATAGGACCGAGTTTGATGTGGTCCTAGTTGACCATGACCTTGAAGACGACCACACAGGAGTGGAAGTGCTTACTAGACTTTGGAAGAGTCCTGTAGGAGTAGCCCCTGGAGCGATCGCGATTTCCAACTCGGAAGAAAAAAATGCACTCCTCCTGAAAGCTGGAGCGTGTACTTCCGCAAGAAAAGGAATGGGGTCCTTCAAAGAGAATCTTCTCGCTGCCACCCTTTGGGTGTTAGATAGTCGAACAAGATTAAAGGCAGCGTTGGATCCCCGCCTCGCCCCCCCAAACGTGGTAACCCACGGAGCAGCGAGCAATGACAATAGCAACTTCACAGAGGGTTCCGATGAGGATAGGTTGGGAGATACTACCGAACTCTAACGGCTTCCCCAGAAATGAACTGAAATAGCTGAATTAGCTATGGTGGCCCCACCAAGAATCGAACTTGGATCAGTCCTTTAGGAAAGGACCGTTTTATCCATTAAACTATGGGGCCTGAACCTTGATTCATAGTACAGCTGACCGGATTGCGCAATATTTTGGCCCGCAATATTTGGTTTGGCTAATTTGCAGCCAGAGAATGGGACTTGAGGGTTGGCAGTATTTTAAGGGGGTCCACCGCCGCAAGCCCCCGTCGGGTTTCAAAATGAAGATGGGGGCCACTCACCCGACCGGTTCGCCCTGAAAGAGCGATCTTCTGGCCTTGGATAACCCTCTGACCCTTGCGCACTAAAATTTTAGAGATATGCGCATAAACGGTTGCTAACTCTTTCGCATGCTGAATCACAACCATCTTGCCGTAACCGCGGATTTTTGAGTCCGCATAAAGAATTTTGCCGCTTTGAGCTGCAAAGACCGGAGTCCCAGTCAAAGCCTTTAAATCGACACCTTCATGAAATTCTCTACCCCGCCGACCAAAGTCCGAAGTCACTGCGACAGAGTTCAGGGGCCATTTTAGACCTCCCACGCCACTCAGTCTTGAAAGCTCAACAGCGTGGGCAGCAGTATGTCCGTCATGGATCTCTTTCCCATCTTCTTCCAAATGGGCCTCGACTGCAGGCTCAGCGGCTGCTGCACTCGAAAGCACCCGCGCCGCGCCTCTCATTCTTCTCTTGCGGGAAAGCTCTTTACCGCGAGGTTGCTGATCTGCCCGATCCTTTGATTCTGGTGATTCGGATGCTTCGGAATCCTTAGCTTCAGCTAAAAAAGAGAATTTATGTTTTTTGGGTGAGGAACTATTTGCGGCCTCCCATGTGCCCATTCGATCGAAAAAGCCCATGCGATGATTTGACGAAGCCGGAGCTAGATGAGGACTTGCACACCCGCTCACAAAAAAAGCGACCATTGCAGACGCAAGAGACACAACAAGCCCCTGCTTTGCTTTTGCCTGGAGGCAGCTCCAGGTCTTGTAGATTTGAATCAACCGCGATCTTCCCTCTTGATGAAGCTATTTATTTTGGGAAACCGCGAATTCCGTCCTGCTCCATTTTTTTCAGGCATGAAAAATCCGTAGAATCCAGCTTAATGGGGGTAATCGAGGCATATCCGGTCTCGACCACAAAACAATCCGTGTCGACTTCTTTTCGGAAACCTTTGTATTGCCCGCCCACCCAGTAGTAGTCTTTTCCTCGATGATCTCGCCGCCGCAGGATACTACCACTGTAAAATCGAAATCCTTGTCTGACTGCCTTCACCCCTTTTAAATCCTTCATTTCGATATCAGGAACGTTCAGGTTCAACATCGTATGAACAGGAAGAGGCGAAGATTTTAGATTTCTTAGCACACGAAGCGCCACTTTGGCAGCAGTATCGTAATGAAGATCTAATTCAGGCTTTCTTTTTTTAAAATCCACAACAAGGCTCACCGCCAAAGACGGGATTCCCAAAATGCAGGCTTCGCGCGCCGCTGAAACAGTTCCTGAATAATAAACATCTTGGCCCAGATTTGCTCCTCGGTTGATGCCCGATACTACCAAATCTGGCATCCCACCGATGACTTCACGAATGCCAAGATAAACGCAATCTGCGGGACTTCCACTTACGCCATAGAAATTTGGGCCCATCGGAATTAACCGCAAAGGTTTGTGAATGGTTAAAGAATGTCCAGTGGTGCTTTTTTCTTCAAGAGGTGCAACCACCCATACCTGGCCTAATTTTTTCAACTCTTTATAAAGAGCTTTTAATCCTTGTGCATGAACACCGTCGTCATTGGAAATCAAAATACGCATTCTATTATTTTATGCGGATTCCATTCTTATCGCAAGCGCGGATCCCGCAACGCCGCTGCTCTTTCAAGCTCGACATTCTTCTTTTCGCCCTCAGGAGTATTCACGCTTGTGTATACACAGGGAATTCCCTTCTGCTCAAGCTGGGCCATCACCTTACAGAGCAAGGAGTGCGCCAAAAAAATCCCGGTTAAAGTTGACAACGAACCTACGGCAGTAGCTTGGCGCAGACTTGACACCGAGCGAGGTTTCGTTTTTTTATCACGTGGGCCGGCTAGATCCTCTACAAGTACATCCAACGCGGCATCGCCCACTCTGCCTCCAAGATCCACGACGGCGTCACAAATTTGGTAGAGTTTTTTTCCAGAGCTATGACGCGAGAGAACGCTCTCTGAATGTTTCACGCTCGTAAAAGCTACAGTGTAGATTCCTTTAGCCGAGGCCTGAGTGGCTAGCTCAACTGCGAGGGAATTAATTCCGCTTTGTGAAAAAATCCAAAGCATCTCCCCTTTCTTTGGCTGAAAGCGAGACAGCACTACATTCGCAGCCTCTGACGAGCGCTCTAAAATTCGAACTACCTTGGGCCCACTGACTGGAAGCAAGCCATCGAGAATCATCGGAACAAAAAATGAGGGGCCTCCTGCGCGATGAAAGAGCTCCATTGAAACGAGGGCCGAGTGACCACTGCCAAAACCAAAAAGCGAATGCCCTTTTTTTATGTCCCGAAATAAACGATTTGCTAACTTTTCCAAAACGGGTCGATTTTTTCTTAGGACTTTTTCCAAATGGGGCAAGGCAACGTTTGCAAAATCGTAGATTCCAAGCTCTTTTTTAGTTTTTCTCATAGTTCTTCTTAGTTTGTTTTTACAACCGAGTTTGCAACATCTCCCAAAGTTCCAAATCCACCTCCGGTAAGATTGAGCTGCCAATCGAACCTAAAAGTAAGCTCTCTTGTTTCAGTCCGATACCCAAGCCCTCCGGAAACCCACCAACACCGAGATGGGCTTTGAATTTTCAATCCAGCATCCGCATTGAAAACTTTCTTGGATATAAAGTCATAAGAAATATTCATCCCTGGCAACAGGTAGTCATTGATGGAATAGGTTAAATTTGCATTCAAGTTATTCACGCCGGAGTTCACTTGGCTAAAGTTATATCCCAGGGAAACACTGCGATCGAAAGACAATAACCCCTGACGAATTCCTCTTTCCAGAACAAAGGAAGCCGAAGCTGAGATCCCCTGCCGTTTCGAAGCATCAGGAATTCCCGGATCATAGAAATAATTTGCCGACGCCGTAAACTGATTGAAATTCAACGCAATCCCAGAAACAAATCGGGTAAAAACATGAGGATTAGTTGGATCCACCGGATTGGTCATTTCAATAAAGTTGATCGATTGGCCAGCACTCCATTCAATCATTCTTGAATAAGTAGGAGATGGGTTTGCCATCGAGCCGGTGCGCTTGATCCATTGCATCGTCATTCCGTAAGTAAGCGAATGCCCCAAAGGCCAAAAATAGTTGGCACTGGTCGGTGTATACGAATAGGGGATGATGTCGTACGCATCAAAATTATACCCTGAGGTCCCTCTGTTCAATCCATTCTTAACCTGCGCGACAAACGGGTGGGAGTCATCCTGAGCGATCACCGGAATCATCGAGTACCGAACTAAGGGCCGAATGAGATGTTTCACCCTGGGGATCTCGGACGTATCCTTGAATTCGTACACCTTTTCGAGTTGGGTAATTAAATCGGCCTGCAAGTGCAGGTACCCTCTTGCAAGCGGCGGAGCTAGACTGCCAAAACTGTAAAAGTAACCATTAAACGTGGCGGTTGGAACCACCGCAACACCATCCAGCACCCGCAGAGTGGTATACAAAGAGGGGACGAACGAGAAACGGGTCGCCTTACGAATCGGATCCTGCCCTGGAGTAAAGGGAGGAGCATTGCTTGGTACGGGTGTACCAAATGGCACCGAGAGACCATCGTAATCAAAAGGCCCCGCCGCCCGAGTGAAATTCCAAAAACCGACAGATGCACCCGCCGCTACTCCAGAATTTCCTAAAAAACGATCATTGGATGAAATTTGAATTCGAGGAAGAACCTGGACCGTCCTGTCATCAAATCCCATCTTTTGTTGAAGGGTATTACCCGGAGCAGAGTTTAAAAGATTTCTATACCGTTGAAAGGACAAGAATGTGCTGATGTCAGGTGTATTCTTAGTGAAACTCAACGTCGTGGGCATGAAGGCTTCCCCACCGATCGGGACGTCCGGAAAAATAAACGGGTAAATATTGTCCCCGACATCCATAAATCGAAACTTCTCGTAAATATTCCAGGGGAGTTTGTGAGCTTGAGTAATTGAGATCGCCCACCGATTAGGACCTTCAGAAAAGGTACGATCATTTTGATAAAACATCTGCGAGCTGCCGCTATTATCATCAGAAAAAATGTAGCGACCTTCCCATTGGGCTCTTGGCCCTCTGCGCGAATAAATACCCGCCCAAAAAGTCATATCCCAACTTCGCTCGGCAGCCCAAAAATAGGGAACGACAAACTTAAATCCGTTGTCGCCTGAAAATCCCATCGTAGGAAAAAGAAACCCGCTCTGCCTTTCGGTTTTTACTGGGATGACCATAATGGGCATCCAAAGCGCGGGCGCCCCTTTGATTTTGGTAGTGACGTTAGTCATGACGGCGTAGCCGTTGGTCTCCATGTCCACATCACCAGCAAGCATGCTCCAGCTTGCTGCACAATCACGGCAGGTGGTGTACTCACCCCACTCTGTTTTGAAGTGTCCCGGACCGAGCTTTTGAATCAGTTCTCCTCTTAATGTGAATCGATCATTCGAGACACGGCCCCCCACCACTGTCCCAGAGCGAGTATTCATGTTGAAATGCATCTCATCGCCCCAGATATTCATATCACCTGTCATATAGACTGCATTACCCTTGGCATCTAGGACTCGGGTATTCATGTCCAAATGAATATAGTCAGCAATCAATGTCTCGCCCGGCTGACTCACGGCACCATGACCAAATAGTTCTACTTGGTTGGTTTTTCGATTCCAAACTTGCTTGTCACCCGAAAAATGAATTGGCGAATTTTCAACTAATGCGAAGGCTCCTTCTAAAGAAAATAGAAGGCAAACGACGGCCAAGAGTAGGCCGGAAAAAAAACGCAGAAACACACTGAAAAAATAAGCTATAAATTTTCGGGGAAGCGGCACGTTTGTCGCCCCAAACGCCACATCCATTGACGCAGCTCTTGCGCCAGTTCTTTGCGCGGTACAATACGATCCACAAATCCGTGCTTTAGTAAGAACTCGCTTCGTTGAAATCCTTGTGGAAGAGATTGTCGCATCGTCTGTTCAATCACCCGAGGCCCAGCAAACCCAATAAGGGCACCTGGCTCGGCCAAGATCACGTCACCCAACATTGCGAAGGAGGCTGCTACCCCTCCTGTTGTTGGATCTGACAAGATCGAAATATAAGGGATCCCCCGATCCCGTAGACGACTAATCAGAGCTGTCGTCTTAGCCATCTGCATAAGAGAGAGAATTCCCTCCTGCATTCGCGCTCCCCCAGAGGAGGAGACCACTACTGCAGGCAGTTCATCTTCTAATGCAGCCTCAAACAAGCGGGTGATTTTCTCTCCGACGACGATCCCCATGCTTCCGCCCATAAATCGAAATTCAAATACTCCAAGGTGATAAGGCAGCCCCCCAAGTTTTGCCTTTCCTGCTACAAAGGCGTCTCGCAGCCCTGTACTGCTGGCTGCTGAACGTAGCCGCGCCTTGTAAGGTTTTGTGTCGTCAAACTCCAATGGATCCGATGAAACAAGGTCTTCAGCGTACTCATCAAAACTTCCCTCGTCAGTCAGGGAAGCGATGCGCTCCGCCGCAGTCATTCTGAAGTGTCGTGAACATTCTGGACAAACTTGAACGCCGTCCTTAAGAACCTTTGTCTGAAGAATCTCGCCGCAACCTGAGCATTTCACCCAAAGCCCCTCAGGAACTTTTGAAGTTCTTTGAGAGACCTGCGCCTTGATCCTGGGAGTCTTTAAATCGTCAAACCATGCCATTGAGCGAAAACTTAACAAGGCAGAACCCAACGGTCAATCTAGTTTGCTCGAGTTTGATAGGATTTTAAATAACCAACGCGGCCCAACAAAAAAACCTCAGTGAGAGTCATCCTAACTTCACTGAGGCTTTGAAGTTTTACGTTCTTGTTTCCTGGGAGTCCATCCATGGATTCCATAACACTACATATTCTAGTCTACGGAGGTTCAGACGCAGGTCAACCCCCTGGTCTTGGTTTTTTTTCAAAAACGTGAAGTGCCTCCGCGTAAACAAGCTTTTTAGAAATGCCAAACTCTTGACTAACCACGGACACAGCGTCTGGAAGCGTGACTCCAGACTTTTTCAAACAAACTAGAACTCGTGGCCATATTTTTTCAAGTATATTTGTATAATTTATCTCGCCTTCCACGGTGGCGTCAGAAACCTGTCCTTCAGCTTCGAGTTCCCTTTTCGCGAAGGAAACGAGAAACGACCACTCCCCTAAGGGACCTTCTTTTTCGATTTCGGCTTCGACTTGTTGATACACATCAACACTTGAGCCATAAAAAACGTTCTCATAAATTTTGGTGAGCTCTTTAGCAGCAACAACTTCGAGCGAGGGATAATTTTCTGAAATCAATTTTAGGCTTTTTAGAATTCGCTGAGGACTCTCAAACCAAACAAAAACCCGGCAAATTTCGCTTACCGAGGCTTTTGCAAGCTCCAATTTTTGTTCCTTAATCTCCCTTGGAAAAAAGCCTTTAAAACAAAAACTGTTTTGCCGCACGCCCGAGATACTCACTAGTGCGGTAACTGCACTTACTCCCGGAATCGGAATAATTCTGGCTCCGAGACTTCGTGCTTGCGCGCAAAGAGCAGCCCCAGGATCACTCACACCTGGAGTTCCCGCATCAGAGACCAGCGCCAGATTTTTTCCGCGAGCAAGCTCCTCCGCCCAAAAACTGATTTTTGACACTGGCGTATTCTCATCAAAACGGTGCACTCGATCGCCCGGAAGACCTAAAGCTGAAAGAAGTTGTGCGGCTCGGCGGGTATCCTCCGCCAGAATTTCGTCGGCTGCCCCAAGAGCCAGCCTAGCTCGCTCCGTCAGGTCCGCCAAATTTCCGATAGGCGTTGCCACGACCCAGAGTCCTGACCAAAGCCCAGCTGGCAATTCTTGCCTCTTTGTGAATTTCATTACGAGCGCGATAATAATTGGGAGCGGGAGGCATTTCAATGAAAACTCAGATTAAAAAAAAGGGTGATACCATCGTGGTCACCATGGACGGACAACTCGACTTTGGGACTCATGTTCCCCTTCGAGAGGATCTTAACAAACTGATTCATTCCTCGAAAACGGACAGCACACCTAAGAAGATCATAGTAAACCTCGAAAACTTGGAGTTTGTGGGTTCGAGCGGAATCTCTTCTTTCGTTCAAACCCTCAAAGCCTTTACCCAGGAGTCCCCCACCCGGCCAAGGTTTTGTAATGTGAAAAGCGAATTTCGAAGAATAATCAAGGCCTTTGACGAAGAAGAGGTCTTTGAATTTTTCGAAACCGAAGATCGCGCTCGAAAAAGCTTCGACCAGTAGTCAGTTCGGCCCAGCTAAAGCACAAGCTGCAGATTAGGCCGATGGTCCCAGCTTTCACCATCCCAGAGCAAAAGGTCGTAACGAAGGGTCGTTGCTTTGCCTTTGTATTGCACCAGGAAATACTCTGCGGTCTTAGCCATACGCCTCTGTTTGAGCCAGCCCACACTTTCAAGGGCGGAAACCATAGCCCCTTTCGGCCTAAACCGGACTTCTACAAAAACGAGCTCCGAGCGACTTTGAGTCTCTCCCTTAAAAAGGTTGATTTCTTCAAAAATAAGGTCGATTTCACCCCCTCGCGTCCGAAAATTTCTACACAAAAGGATGCTGGGTCGATTTTTTAGAAACCAGACTAGAGCCTCGTCTTCAGTCGCTTTACCTTTTTCATGAATTTCTGCCATTCCCGCGTAAATGCACAAACGAGGCCACAAGATCGAAGAGATTACCCTAAGAATTGATGAGATCAGCAACTGGCTTGAAACTTCGTCTATGGTGTTCGGTCAGGCCCATCTTTCCCAAAATCTTCTTATGAGCAGGCGTGGGGTAGCCCTTGTTTTTTTCGAACTCATAGCCGGGGTAAAGTTGGTCGAGTTCAACCATCTTCTGATCCCGCCACACTTTCGCGATAATCGAAGCGGCAGCTATGCTGAGACAATGAGAGTCGCCCTTCACAATGGCAGTCGCATTCACCAAAAGCTGCGGTGGAATCGTGTTGCCGTCTACTAGAAGGTGCTCAGGTCGTATTTTAAGCCCTTCAACAGCCCTTCGAATCGCCAGATGAGACGCATGATAAATATTAAGCTGATCAATTTCAGCAACGCTAGCAACACCCACACAGTAGGCCAACGCCCAGTCTTGAATCAACGGAGCCAACTCAGCTCGCGTCTTTTCGTTCACTTGCTTGCTATCTCGGACCTCTTTAAGCCAGGGGTGTTTTTTAAAATCAACATCCAATGGAAGAACGACTGCGGCACCAACAACTGGACCCGCAAGACAACCTCTCCCTACCTCATCTGCCCCTCCGACACGAATGTAGGGAAATCCCGCTTGGGTTTCATAGAATAAACTAGGGAATAAGCTAGGTTCTGCGGATTTCTTTCCCATCGATGTTTCCTCAAGCAGTTGATCAGGGGAATAACAATATAGCGGAATTTGAGGATCCGCTTCATGAAATAAAAAACGGGACCCTACTCCTTAGTTTCAGTGCCTCAAAGGACAACGAAAAATGAGTGAGAGCCCCGTCTATTAATTTTTAGTGTTTTGCAGAAGCAGAGGCTGCGGCTGATGCCAGAGTCTCAACACTGCGTTCAATTCGAGCAGCCTTACCTTCCAAGTTTCGGAGGTAGTACAGCTTCGCACGACGCACTTTACCTTCTTGTACAATTTCAAGTTTTGCAACTTTAGGAGAGCTTTCCAGAAACACTCTCTCCACGCCTACACCGTGCGACATTTTGCGCACAGTGAAAGAGCGACTTGCGCCCCGATTGCCCATAGCAATCACGACGCCTTCATAAATCTGAATTCTTTCTTTTTCACCTTCTTTAATTCGAACGTGAACCTGAACTGTATCTCCTGCTTTAAAAGCTGGAAGATCGGTTCTAATCATAGGTTTTTCCACGACCGCCATTTTTGCAGCTAAGCCTGGAATCCGAACCTGTACACCTTTGCTTGTTCTTCTATACTTTGTTTTTGTAGTTGCCATGAACCACTTACTCCTGTCGAATTTCTTAAACTCGTCTAGCCAGTTGACGCCCAGAAGATTTTATCATCTGAGCCGGTTAAATTCCGAAAAGCCGGTCCAATATAATTGCAACAGCAGATCGAACCGAGAGATGGTTATATCCCTCTTTTCCTCCTGGCCCGTACACCGGCGCTAGAATCCGATGCACCTCGGGATAGAAAGAATCCGAAATTCCCCAGCCTGTCCCGAAAACCAGTAACACTGGTTTTTTTCGGTCTTTGGCTTCGCTGAGTTCCCGACGATAATCACCGTAACTCATGGAATTCGGAATTGGCCTCGCATCCGTGAGCACCACTTCGGGAAGCTCACCTTGTTCGGCCAAAATAGCTGCTTTTACTTCGTCAAAAGTTTTTACCATTCGAACTAGGGAAACCGCTTCAACCCGATCCGGATGGTAGGCTTTGGATTTTTCAGTCTTCCAATGGCCTAGTATTCTTTCAACCAACTCATGCTGATCCAGAATTGGAGTTACTAAAAAGTAGCCCTTTGCATTGTATGTTCGAGCAGAACGAGCAATGTCATGAATATCCATGTTCGTTACTGCTGTAGTGACCTGGGCTCCATTCCGATTTGTGACATGGGTATGAAGCAATGCAATGTATACTGGTACAGACACGAGGAGGGATGGTTAACACTCTTTGGGACAATCTTCAAGACGGTTCAGCCAGAGCCCTTTTTTCGAAGATATTTCTCCCAAAGGTCGGGTCTCTTTAACCGGGTTCTTTCTTCCATTTCTTTCTGACGCCAGGTCTGAATAGCCTTATGGTTGCCACCCATGAGGATGTCAGGCACGGTTAGGCCCTGAAACTCTCTTGGACGCGTAAATTGAGGGTATTTCAGCAAATCCCCTTCTAAGCTGTCGCCAGAAACACTTCTGGCGTTGCCAACCACCCCCGGAATCAGGCGACTGATAGCATCCGCCATCACCAGGGCCGGCAACTCCCCACCTGTCAGCACGTAGTCCCCAATTGAAACTTCAAAATCAACACAAAGGTCAATGAACCTTTCATCGACCCCCTCATAGTGCCCACAAACAAAAACAAGTTTGGAATAGCTGGCAAACTCTTTTGCCATCTCCTGATCAAACTTTTTTCCCTGAGGAGAAAGTAAAATAGTTGCGGCCTTAGCCTTGGTTTTTGACCCCGGACGAGGACGCCGAGGACCAACCGACTTCCACGCGGCATAAAGGACGTCGGCCTTGAGGAGCATCCCCTCACCTCCCCCATAGGGCGTATCGTCTACCTTGCGATGTTTATCCTGAGCAAAATCCCGAATTTGGACGAAAGAATACTTAGCTAGACCATTCTCTTGGGCTCGCTTAAGCAGGCTTGTTTCCAACACAGGAGGAAAAACTTCTGGAAAAAGAGATAGAAAACAGAACTCGATCGGCTTCCTTCGAGTCGCGGAGGATCTACTCAACAATTTCGAGGACAGTTCGTTTTTTGAGTTTGGTCGATGCGCCATTTAATACAGTTCGGATGGCTCGAGCAGTTCTGCCCTGCTTTCCAATAATTTTTCCAAGGTCAGTCTGAGCCACTTTAAGCTCAATCACTGTTGTATTTTCACCAACAATTTCGCTTACCTGGACTTGATCTGGAGAATCGACCAGCAACTGGGCGATGTTCTCAATCATTTTGGAAAGCACACCAAGTCCCTGAGAGCCAGCCCCCCCTTTTTTGGGTTTAGACTCTACCATTGCTTTCGATCAGACTTATTTGGCTGCGGTGGGCTTCAAAAGCTGCCCCACGGTTTGGGACATCTGAGCGCCTTTAGCAATCCAAGCCTGAACAGCTTCCTGGTTCACTTTTACTTTTTCCTGAGCGGTCTTGGCCTTAGGATAGTAGTGCCCGAGGTTTTCAAGATAAGCTCCATCTCGCTTCTTGTTCGAGTCTACTGCGACTACCAAATACTGTGGATTTTTCTTAGCGCCTTGACGAGAAAGACGAATCGTTACTGCCATTTTTTAATATTCCTTTCCGTACTCTCCTAACAATTTGAACCGATATCGTCAAGCTTAGCTTGGAATTGGGAACGGAATTTCTTTGTGAGTCAGGGCCCTCTGCCCAGAAGCCTAAGAATACTAGCGCGGATCCTCACCCTGTCCTTCTCTAGAGACTCCCATGAGGGTTTAGAGATTCGTCCCAAGGCCCCTGGCGGAATCTTATCTGAGACCTCCTCCATCCCGGTGATAAGAATCACGGGCGGTCCATCCTGAGTGATGTCCTTGAGGACATCCAAGCCGGCCTCCCCGGGCAGGACTTCGTCCAAAAGCACCAAGTCTGGCCTCCTCTTCAAGAGCTCTAGCCGGGCTTCAAAGCCGTTCTTAGCAAGACCAGAGACTCGGAACCCAGGCGTTTTCGACAAGACCTCCTCCAAAAGCCCTAGCATCTCTGGAACATCCTCGACGATTAAAACCGAGATTTCGGAATAGTCCATCCCCAACCCCCCCCCTTTTTCTTAAATATACACGGTTTATATTTACATCTCAGCAAGTCGATTGGCGACCGTTTCCACCCACACCGGTGATGAATTTAAGGAAGAGATCAGCTTAAAATCCGTCCCCCCTGCCTTGAGGAAATCAGCCCTCCCCCGGATTGCCACCTCTTCAAGAGTCTCCAAACAATCAGCCACAAAGGAGGGGCATAGAACCGCGAGCTTTTTTACACCCTGAGATGGAAGGGAAAGGTACAGCTCGTCTGTAAAGGGTTTTATCCAAGGAGTACGCCCTAAACGGGACTGAAAGCACACACTGTAGCGGCTTGGCTCCAACCCCATTTTTTCAGCAATCTTTCGGGCAGTTTGAAAACACTGGGCTCGATAGCAGTCGGGATTTTTAGGATTCAGCCTAGAACAACAATCCTGCGTTGCCAGACAAAGTTCGCCCGTGGGGTCGGTCTTTTTGACTTGGCGTTCCGGCAAACCATGAAAACTCATCAAGAGATGATCAAACGGAAAATCTCTCAAAGACTCTTTGGCCACCTCAGCAAAAGAACGAATAAAACCTGGATCGTCAAAAAATGCGGGAACTTCTTTAATCTGACCTTCAAAGCCTACATCGGCAGCTACTTTTTTAAACTCACGAATAGAGGACTCAGTAGCAGCTAGCGAGTACTGAGGATAGAGAGGAAAGAGGATTACTTTATCCAGCTTCAATTTTTTAAATTTCTCTAGCCCGTCACGGATTGAGGGATTTCCATACCTCATCCCACCGATCACGTGAAAGCTCTCACCCAAGACTTTTTGAACTCCACAAACCAAGTCTTCAAGGTGAAAGAGAAGAGGCGAACCCCGCTCCGTCCAAATCTTTTGGTAGGCGCGTGCAGAACTCGCAGGTCGTTTTGGAAGAATGATCCCATGAACAAGAAGCCATCTCAATGGCCCGGGGATATCAATCACATAGGGGTCCATTAGAAACTCTTTAAGGTAGGCACGGACATCCCCTGGGGTAGGCTGCCGAGGAGTTCCCAAATTTAAAAGAAACACTCCGGTGGGTGATTTTGCGGACTGAGCAAATCTCCAATACTCCCCTAGAATCTGACCGAGTTTCGTGCAAGACTGCCCGACCATGAAGCGCAATCGACTCTATTGGCCCATCTTACTTCTTGTGGTGATTTTCATTTTTGGATGTAAGACTCCCCCCCAGGCCATCGAAGAAGTGGGACCTTACTCACCTGAAACGCCTCAGTCTGAAAACGAAGTTTTGGAGAGTTCTGGTTTAACTCGCGGAAGAACCGGCTACATACTCTATGATCCGAATACGCGTCGAACCTTGACTCAGGTAAATTCGCAAAAATTATTTCTTCCCGGTTCGACGCTGAAAATTTTGAGCGTCGCAGCCGGACTGAAAGTTCTAGGACCTGATTTTCGATTTAAGACTACTCTTTCCACGGCAGGCAAGGTGGTCGGTGACAAAATCGAAGGGGATCTTTACCTCACAGGAGGCGGCGATCCTTTTTTAAATCTTGCTAACTTAATGGGAATGGTTCAGTCCTTAAAAAGTCTAGGAGTAAAAAAACTCACGGGCCGCTTTTTCTACGACGATTCACTTTTTCCGGAACAAAAGAGAATTGATTTAAAGCGGGACTCCCAAGCCTCATTCAATCCAGGCGTCAGTGCTCTTTCCTCTGAATTCAATCGCACCTCTTTACGTTGGAAACCCCATCCCCTATCCGGCAAAGCGATCCAAGCGTACACTATCCCACCCACCTCGGGTTTAGAGTTTAGAACTTCAGTGAAATCTGACTCAAACACCGACTGGTTCACAGAAAACACTTCCGAACGTTCCGTGTGGAGTATTCCGGCGAAAGCAAACCACGAGGGCAGTCAAAACCTTCCTCTCTCAAACCCTGGAATTAGCACTGCTCAACTCTTTCAATACCTAGCAAGAATGGAAGGTTTAGACCTTCCAAGCCCACTCCAGAAGTCTGCTCCGGCCCATTCGAAGATTCTTGTGACTCACCTGAGTGAAACCCTCCTTTCCCTTTCTGAGCGCATCTTAGAATTTAGTAACAACCTAATGGCTGAACTGGTCTTGGTTGCCACTGCGAATCGCCTCGGACATAAAAAAGAGCTGGAACCTGGCTTAGTCCTTGCCAATTCGGCTGAAAGAGTCAGCGAGTACTTAAAAAAGCAGATCCCTGAAACCTCATGGGAGGGGTTTAAATGGAAAACGGGCTCAGGTTTGGGAGGAGAAAACCAAATCACCCCTGCCCAACTTCTTGGCGTATTAGAGTGGGCCGAAAAACTTCATCTAGGAGGACCTCGTTTCTCGTCCCTTCTGCCTATTTCAGGCTGGAAAGGAATTTCAAAGCGACTCGCCGAGCCGACAGCAGCGCTCCAAGTCTGGGCAAAGACTGGGACC
This sequence comes from Bdellovibrio sp., assembly GCA_016185105.1. GTDB lineage: Bacteria > Bdellovibrionota > UBA1018 > UBA1018 > UBA1018 > JACPOE01. The sequence continues at coordinate 2,273 of JACPOE010000039.1, read as the reverse complement.
CTCCATTTTGCTCACGGAATCGCAGGAGTCCTCTATCCGCGCTCTGGAAAAAAACTCCTCTTTGTCATCCTGAACGCCGACGCAAAACAAAGAGAACAAGCTGAAGCTTTCGACAGTGTCCTTCCGCCCGCATTAGAACAGAGTTCAAAGACTTTTATTAAACGAACTGATCAGTACCAGGATCGGCTACTCACTCGCTGGATTCAGGACTACTGACTTTAAGGAGAGTTTATGGAAAAAAAGAGAATTCATCTCAGTTATCCAGGTTCCAAAGGGTGGTTAATTTTTTGGCTAATCGTTCTTTTCCCTGTGGCTCTGGTTCTTCTTTTCACGCTGGCCGAATTCGAAATGGATGGAAAGACCTACCGAATCCAGTACAACGGCTCACGGGGGTGGTTGGCTTTTTGGTGGGTCTGCCTTTTTCCTGTTGGGGTCTTGCTCTTTTTCCTAAACGGATTTGAGCTTATCACTGGGACAACAGCTCAGTCTTCGTAGGAAATAGAAAGAACCTCAATTTCCTCAATTCCTTTTGGACTGTGCAGTTGGACGAAGTCGCCTTTCTTGGCGTTAAGCAAGGCCTTTGCAAGTTCGTCTTGGCCGACGATTTTAAATTTTCTTTCGCGCTCGTTTTCATCCAGAACTGTGACCGTCGCGCCAAATAAAACCTTATCTTTGCCCTGATGGGTTTTAGGGTCCACCACTTCGGCAGATTCGATTCTTTGGGTCAAAAAACGAATCCTTCGGTCTATTTCTCGAAGGCGCCTCTTCCCATAAATATAGTCCCCATTTTCTGAGCGATCCCCGTTTGAAGCTGCCCACGAAATCACCTTCACCAACTCTGGACGTTCGACCACCAAAAGCCGATGGAGCTCAGCTTTGAGTTTTTCATTTCCAGCAGGGGTAATATAATTTTTCGCCATTGTTTAAGTAATCTCTTGCCCTACATCGAGATAAACTTCCTTGGTGTCATCATTATAACCAAAGTACTCGGCGAAACGTCCCCAGGAAACCAGCGCCTCAACAACATGATGTGGGTTTTCATTGGGCAGCCATTCCCCTACTCGTTCGGTCAGAGCCTCGATCGGCAATCTGAGATTTTCATTTTTCCGAATAAGATTGGAGGTAATTTGGACAATTCTAAGATCACCAAAAAGCTCATGGAGCATCTTTTTGCGAGCATTGATGTCTCCAGATAAAAACGCTCGGCCCAGCTCAGTGAGAGCCACTTTCTGCTTTGGCGTATCTACCAGCTGAAGAAGCTCAAGTCCTTTAACTAGATAAAGAGTCCTACCGAAATCTTTCCCGGTATCATGCGCAAGCTCAAATATATCGGCAAAGCCCCCTTGATCCGCAATCGCATCCAGCAGCCCTATCATTTCAACAATCTGAACATTGGGAAGGGTTTCGATCGGAGGTTCTTTTGGAGCCTTCTGTTCCAAAAGCTGGCCCGGAGAGACTGCCGAAGGTGCATCAGGCATCAACGCTTCGGTAATTAACGCATGAATCTGAGAAACCATTCTTCTAAAAGCGGGAGATTGATCGTCCCGTGGATAGGAAAGATCATTCAAGATCTCCTTTCGAATATGACCTGGATTAATCCCCATCACTAAGATTCTCTTAGCCATAAATACAGCTTCTTGAATATTGTGCGTCACCAAAACCATCGATCGTGTCGGGGTTTTCTTATCCAAAAAGATATTCACCATTTCGGTTCGGAGAGTATCGGCGGTCAATACATCCAAAGCACTAAAGGGCTCATCTAGAAAAATCAAAGGTCTTTCCATAACCAGCGCCCTTGCAATACCTACGCGCTGCTTCATCCCTCCGGAAAGTTCGCGGGGATAAGCTTCTTCAAATCCCTCGAGACCCACTAGATCGATTGCTTTTTTCACTCTCGCCTTGGTCTCCGCAGCGGGTAGGTGAAGGGGCTTCAGAGCTAGAGCAATATTCTGGTAAACGGTCTCCCACGGAAAAAGAGCAAAAGACTGAAAAACCATCGCCACGTCAAGGTTAGTGCCTTGAAGAGGACTCCCTCTTGAAAAGACTTCCCCATTGGAAGGGTCGTTTAGACCGCTCATGAGTCTCAAACAGGTGGACTTACCCGAGCCAGAGGGCCCAAGTAAGGCAACCACCTCATCCGCAGACACTTTAAGGTTAACATCAGCCAAAACCTTCAAATCCGTGCCGGATTCTAGAGTGTAGGTCTTTGAGACATTTCTCAGTTCAATCAGTGTATTTTTTTCCATTAGAGGTCCATTCTAAATCGGGTCTGA